>CAMNWW010000029.1 GCA_946566415.1 uncultured Lachnospiraceae bacterium
TGTTTTTTGTTAATACGCTGAACAGTTTTGGATTTTACATGATCGTATCAGTTCTTTCAAAATATCTTGTGAATCTGGGAATCGCTCTTACGACGGCAGGCGTCATCGTCGGTATGTTCTCCATTACATCCCTGATGGTGCGTCCTTTCTGCGGAATTCTCTCAGATCAGTTAAATAAGGTCAAGCTTCTTATGTTCTCGCTTGTGCTGGAGAGTATAGGGATGCTTGGCTATGCGGCGGCAGGTAATGCATCTATGATGATCGTTTTCCGTGTCTTTAACGGCGTAGGATTTGGAATCGTAAGTACAGTGCTGATTGCGCTTGCGACACACTACATTCCCAAAAAGCATCTGGGAGAGGGGATTGGATACCTTGGAATCAGCCAGGTGATATCATCTGCCATAGCGCCGGGAATCGGAATCGAAATCGCAAAAATAGCAGGGTATAGAGGAATGTTTTTCATTGCCGGGACATTTACAATCGTCGGCTTCCTCCTTGTGTTCCTGCTCAGGGACATCTACGCGGACGGGGCGGGAAAGAGAGGAAAGAGGACCTGGAAAAAACTGTCGGTAAAAGATATCGTCGCAGTGGAAGCTTTAGGATATACCGGCGTGTCGGCTGCGTATTCTTTTGTCAACGGGATTATCACTTCTTATCTGTTATTGTTTGCGGAGGAGAGGGGGATCATGAGTATTGGAGTGTATTATACGGTTTGCGCCGTATGCCTGTTCATCTTCAAGCCATTTTCTGGGAAGCTGGTGGACAGGAAAGGGATTGCAGCGGCGGTATACCCGGCGATCGTGCTTACAGGAGTCTC
Organism: uncultured Lachnospiraceae bacterium; assembly: GCA_946566415.1. Classification (GTDB taxonomy): domain Bacteria; phylum Bacillota; class Clostridia; order Lachnospirales; family Lachnospiraceae; genus Allocoprococcus. Next base: position 818 of record CAMNWW010000029.1, read on the forward strand.
TATGTTTCTGCTGGCAAGGTCCGTAAATATCGAGATGATCGTCATATCCGGTATTCTCAGATCAATCGGGCAGGGGACGGCCATGCCTGCGCTCCAGTCAGAATGCATCAAAGAAGTGGGGACAGAAAGGAGCGGAGTCGCGACAAGCACCTATTATCTGGGCGGCGACGTGGCGCAGGGTATCGGCCCGATGATTGGCGGCGCGGCGGTAGGGGGACTGGGTTACCAGGCGTTGTTCGACATATGCGGCGTACTGCTGATTAGTATGTTATTTGTTTTTTGGATTATAGAAAAGAGAAAAAAGAGAAAGGAGACAGAGTATGAGAAGAGAATTGGAAAGAGTATCGCCTGAATCTGTGGGGATAAGAAGTGAGGATGTCCTTCACTTTGTGGAGGAACTGGAAAAAACAGGGGCACAGATGCATGGTCTTATGATCCTGCGGTATGGGAAGGTGCTTGCGGAGGGATGGTGGAGCCCGTACGCGCCGGGAGTCCGGCACGGCTGTCAGTCCTTGACGAAGACATATACGGCTACGGCAATCGGCATGCTGTACGATGAAGGAAAAGTGTCTCTGGATGAAAAACTGATAGACATTTTCCCAGAGGAGATGCCGGAAAATCCGGGGGAACGGCTGAGAAAGATGACAATAAGAAACGCATTGTGCATGAGCACCGGTATCTATCAGTTCCCTGACCTGACTTCGCCTAAGTGGCTGGAACAGTATTTTGCGGCTCCGGTCTTAAAAGATCCGGGAGAAGGATTCTTCTACTGTTCGGCGACCTCTTCCCTGCTTGCGGCAGTTGTGCGTAAAAAGTCAGGACAATCCCTGATCGAATATCTTCGCCCCCGTTTGTTTGAGAAAATCGGTATTGACGCGGATAATCTACGAATTCTAAAGATGGCGGACGGGAGAGATAACGGAGGGGGAGGCTTGTTCTCAACCACAGAGGACAATGCACGTCTCATGCAGTTATATCTGAATCAGGGCATATGGGACGGGGAACAGATTTTGTCGAAGGAATGGGTGCAGACGGCGACTTCATTTCAGAATGCTACCACAGAGGACCAGGGAATCGAGGACTGCCGTCTGGGGTACGGTTTCCAGATGTGGATGTGTAAGCCAAAAGGAGTCTACCGGGCGGACGGGGCATACGGACAGTACGCGATTGTGTTCCCGGAGCTTGAGATGGTGATCGCGATCAATGAGCTGGCACAGCTGGGAATCTGGCCGCAGCGAATTCTGGACATTATATGGGAAGAATTTATGCCCAGAGTACAGGCTGGAGTGAAGGAGCTTCCCCGGGATGAGGACGGGTTCGGAAGGCTTCAAAAGAAAATGGGAAGTCTGGCACTCCCAAAGCCGGCGTACCGGCCGCAGGCAAAATATGCCAAAAAGGAGCCGGTAAGTACATGGAAGATTGAGAAAAATGAATGGTCTATCCTGCCGTCCCTTTACCATAACATGACAGGACTCGCAAGTGAGGGCATCACGGAGATCGGGTTCGACTTTTCACAGACACAGACTACAAAATTCACTGTCATTTACGGTGGCAAGGCATATCATTTCCTGGCAGGAATGGATGGAAACGGCAGATATAATGAGCGTCTTCTTGCGGAATGTGTTCCCCAGATAACATATGTGTCCGGCTACTGGGAAGGGGAGCGTACCTTGAAGATACACCTGGATTATACGGAGACCTGCTTTGAAAAGGAATTTACATTCTTATTTGAGGAAGATATAATCAGAATAGAGATGGATGAAGCAAACGTAAGTGTAAATGATCTGGGACATTCGAGGAAGCAGGTATATGGGCGCAGAAAAGGCGAGTAAAAAATCAGATATAAGCCTGAAAAAAATTATTTATTGGGGAATGATAGGAATTATCATTCTCCTGTTTGGGTTCTGTGTATTTTTTATGAGGACAGTGTGGGCGTATCTCAACAGTCATGAGACTTCCGTATATACGGACATGCTGAATCTCCAGGTGCAGATGATCGAAAGTGAGATTGAAAAGATGCAGAATGACATCGTGAATTTTGCCGTGACGGACGCAAATTTCCTGTATATTCGTAATTCAGACCCGGACGAGGACCGCGAATTTCAGCGGCTCCAGGTGAATAGTCATCTGCGGGAATACCTGAATACCTATTCGTATGTGAACGGGCTTTTTATCATAGATGAGAGGAATCAAAAGATTACGCTTCAATATGATAACGACTCCAATTATACGGATATGCAGGAAGTCCGCAGGTATCTGGAAGATCATGGGGAAGCAGACAGGGCGGGAAAAGGCGCCGAGAGGGGATTTCTGGCGTATACCGGAGAAACCTGCCGGTATTTTTACATGCTGCCTATAGGAGATATGGCCGTCGGCGGGTGGTGCGACCTGGGAAAATGGTTTTCCTTCATTTCCGCGGACGAGGAGAATCCGTTTCAGGGGATAAAGTACGCGCTCAAAGAGGAATCCTTTCAGAAGAGAGATGTGGAGGAGGACTGCCTTGAGGCGGAGATAACGGGGAAGACCACGGGAATAAGCTATATTCTGTATTTGTCCAGAAGGGAAATTTCATCGACCGTTTTCCGGCTGATGGGATGGGACGTCCTTGCCAGTGTCCTGATCTTTGCCGTAGTCGTGGGTATTCTTCTGTGGGTCAGCCGCTCGGCCATAAGGCCGGTCTCTTATATAGAAAAGGAGTTGGAAATTATTGGGAAAGGCGGCCTGGATCATCGGATTGAGAAGACGGGAGATTTGAAAGAGTTCCAGGCGCTTTACAGCCAGTTTAACGAAATGCTTGACCAGGTTGGCAGTCTGAAAATCCAGGTGTATGAGGAACAGATGGCAAAGCGGGAAATCTATACGGCATACCTGCGGATGCAGATGAATCCGCATTTTTACGTGAATTCCCTGAATGTGATCCATAGTCTGGCGGAGATCAAGAACTATATACTGATCGAAAAGATGACAAGCTGTCTTTCAGATTATTTGAATTATATGTTCCGAAAAGAGCAGGATTACGCATCAATCGGGGAGGAGTTGCGCCATGCGGCAAATTTTGTAGAGATTCAGAAGATCCGTTATGCAGAAAATTTTGTCTATTCTGTGGAGGCAGACGAAAAGCTGAAAAATGCAAAGGTTCCGATCCTGCTTGTGCATACCTTTGTGGAAAATTCAATCAAATATTCGAGAAAAGATGTGGAAGACCTTGAGATTCATATTCGGATAACAGAAGCAGAGGACGGGAAGATATGCGCCGAGTGTACCGACAATGGGACCGGATTTGAGGAAGCTGTGTTGGAAGAGATTAACAGCAGGAGAAAAATCGTAAAGGCGGACGGGGAGCATATCGGGATACAGAACCTGCGGGAACGTGCGGATATTTTCTATGACGGCTGCTTTTCGATGGAATGCCGCAACAGACCGGAGGGCGGAGCATGCGTCAGGATGAGGTTCCCCTGTTTTATGGATGCCGGATTTACAGATACCGAAGGAGAAAAGGAAAATGGAATTGTTGATCGTTGACGACGAGGCGATGGCGATACAAGGAATATCGATGGCTTTAGCGTGGGAGGAGCTGGGAATCGGGCAGATATGGACGGCGACGAGTATTGCGGAGGCAAGGGATATCATCATGGAAGAGCATATCGACCTTATGCTCTGTGATATTGAGATGCGCGGCGAAAACGGGCTTCATCTGGTGGACTGGGTCAATAAAAATTATCCGTCCATCTGCTGTATCATGCTCACCGGACATGTGAATTTTGAGTACACAAGGAAAGCGATCGAGTTGAAAGTAATGGATTACTTAAGCAAGCCGGTGGATGCAGAGAGCTTGAAAAATGCACTGAAAAAGGCGATCAGTATCCGTACCCAGAACCAGGAAAAGAAGGAGGTAGAAAGCCGGAATAAAATTGCCGCGGAGCGCCATTTTTTCCGGTGTCTGCTGAGGGACGGTATGAACAGGGAGGAGATACGCACAGAGGCGGCAAGGCAGCAGATTCCGATGCCCATAGACCGGAAGTATTGTATGCTTTTTATCCGAATCAGAAAATGGAATGACGAATATACAGAAGAAGATAAAGCGCGGGCTCATATGGCAATGGCGACAGCATTGACGCAGGACTTTTTAAAGCAGTACCATATCTATGCGCAGAAGGTGGCCGACGACGCAATGGCGGTGAGCTTTGTGTCCGAAAACCAGGAAGGCTTTACCCAGATGCTTATGGAGCGGGCAAAAAAGTTTACAGCCTACTGCAGCCTTTATTATATGAGTGCGCTTTGTGTATACATTGCCGACCAGATTGCGATCGAAGATCTGGGAGCCAGGCTGAAGGTCCTGCAGCAGTATGACAGAGATAATCTTCTGTATAATGAAGGTGTATTTATCGTCAAAAAGAGAAAGGCGCAGGAGGTCTTTTTCATCTTTCCGGATCTGAAGATATGGAGGCTTCTTATGGAGCACCGGTCTTATGAGGAGTTGAAGACGGATATTACCGAATATATGAAGTCGGATTATTTTACCCGGAATGTCAATCCGGAGCGTATAAACAAAATAGTAAATGATTTTGAAGATATGATCGTCGTCCTTTTATCCTCTAAGGGAATGGAGGCGGATACGGTCAGAAAACAGGAACGGGTGAAGGCTCTGCGGGAAAATGCGGAAAATTCTATAGAGCAGTGCCAGGAATGGATGTTAAGCTGCGTGGAATGTGTTTGCGCACAGGAAGAGGGCGAAGAGCAGCCGGGAGTAGTAAAAATATTGTGCAGGTATATCGACGAGCATATTGATGAAAACATTTCCAGGGACGATTTGGCAAGCCTTGTGTATATGAGTCCGGATCATGTGGGAAGAATTTTTAAGAAAGAAACGGGGATGACGATTTTTGATTATCTTCTGGACAGGAAGATGAAGCAGGCGGCAGAACTGCTCGCGAAGACAGAGTTCTCGGTATCTTATATTGCGGCCAATATCGGTTACAGTAATATATCACATTTTTCCGGCGCGTTTAAAAAACAGTATGGGATCACACCGTCGGAGTATCGCAGACGAAACAGTCAAATACCTCGCAGCAAGCTGACGGGGCATCAAACTTGCAACGCAACAGAGCTGCGGGTATTTGACCCACGGGCATTCGCCAAATGGACATGCCAGCATGTCCGCTTGGCTCATTGCCTACGTGAGAATAAAATATCGGATTAGCGTAAATGGATGAACGGAATGGGGGTAGTCTCCCCGTTCTGTTTTTTTATAATAGAATTATCAGAAATCAATCACGAAAGGGAGAAAAACAATGAAAAGATGGAAGAGATTTTTAGCGGCGTTTATGGCGTCGGCTATGGTGATGGCGCTGACCGCATGCGGAGGGAAGGAGTCCGAGAAAAAGGAAGACAGGGACGGCGAAACAGTAAATATCACGATGACATTTCCGATTATCAGCGCAGTTCCGCAGGACCTCGATAAGGTTGAAGAGAAATTAAGCGAGATCGCAAAGGAAAAGTACAACTGTACCATAACCCTGCAGCCCCTTGGATTTGCGGACTATGTGTCCCAGGCTCCGCTGATTCTGGCAGGAAGTGAGGATATCGGCCTGATGATCCATTTTGATCCGATCACGAATTATTCATCCATGGTGAGTTCCGGACAGATCAATGATATCACAGAGCTTTTGGAAGAAAATGCGAAGGACGTTATGGATACCGTCGGAGAAGAATACTTAAGCGCCTGCCGCGTGGACGGCAAGCTGTACGGAGTTCCCACCATGCATGATCTAGCAACAGGATATGGCGTCGTTATGCGGACCGATCTTCTGGAAAAGTACAAAATCGATGTGTCGAACATAAAGACTTTAGATGATCTGGACAGTGTATTTCAGACAATTAAGGATAATGAGCCGGATATTTCACCGATGTTCACCGGCGGAGCGGCCATGAACCCGGCGGATGCGATCATGAAGTCTACGGCGGATACGTTGGGAGACGGCTACGGAGTCCTTCTGAACAACGGGCAGGACGATACAGTTACGAATTATTTTGAGTCAGACGAATACAGGGAATATGTAGAGAAAGTATACAGTTGGAATCAGAAGGGTTATCTGCTCCCGGACTCTGACTCTATTCAGGACACATATTCTACATTGTTCCGGGCAAATAAGATATTCGCTGCATTCATGACCACAAAACCGGGACAGGTGGAACAGGACGAAAGAAATACCGGATTGGACCTGACGCTTGTTGAACTTACGGAACCGCTTTCTATGACCACACTGGTAAACGGGATTCAGTGGGTAGTCCCGATCGGGGCGTCCCATCCGGAAAAATCGGTTGAGATCCTGAATCTTCTGTATACAGACGCGGAGTTCCTGAATCTTCTGAACTACGGAATTGAAGGCGAACATTATGTACTGGGAGAGAACAACCAGATTTCCCTCCCGGAAGGCGTGACGTCCGATACGAGTACATTCAACTGGTCGATTGCGTACCAGACCGGAAATGAATTCCTGTGTTATACATGGGACAGCGACGACCCGCAGCTCTGGGAACAGACAAAAACATACAATGACGACGCAGAAAAATCCTCTGCTATGGGATTTACTTTCGACAACAGCAAGGTAGCGAACGAGATCACGGCAGTGACGAACGTATGCAGCCAGTACCGTGTGGGATTTGAGAACGGGGCGCTTGACCCGGAGAAGAATATGGAGCAATTTCTCGCCGACCTTAAGACGGCAGGCATTGATACAATCATTGCCGAAAAGCAGACACAGCTTGACGAATGGAAGAAGGCACAGTAATCAGATGTGAGACAGATAAAGGGCTGCTGCACGAAAGAGGTGCGGCGGCCCCTTTCAAAAACAAGATGAAAAAGGGGTTCTGTTATGAAGAAGAGCACGCGAAAATTATTAAAAAGATATTTGCCGTTATATTTGATGATGATACCTGGTTTTCTGTATTTCATAATCAATAATTATATGCCGATGGCAGGTCTGGTCATTGCTTTTAAGAATGTAAATTTTGCGAAGGGTATCTGGGAGAGCGACTGGGTGGGGCTTAAGAATTTTGAGTTCCTGTTCGCTACGAAAGACGCATGGGTTATTACCCGGAACACGATTTTATATAATCTCGCATTTATTGTTATAGGAACAAGTTTTGCCATTCTCATCGCCATTTTCATCTGCGATATGAGAAATAAGAAGTTTACCAAATTAGCGCAGAATATCGTGATTCTGCCGAGCCTGATTTCCATGGTCGTAGTCGCGGTGCTTGCATACGCTTTCCTTTCTACGGACGCAGGGGTGATCAACAAGCTCCTTGAGGCGCTGGGGATGGAAGGGGTGAACTGGTACAATACGCCCGGAGCGTGGCCGGTCATCATTGTTCTGGTCTATTTGTGGAAAAATGCAGGGTTCCAATGTGTGCTGTTCATCGCTTCGATCGTAGGGATCAGCAACGATTATTTTGAGGCGGCCAGAATCGACGGAGCGACAAAGTGGCAGCAGATCCGCTATATCACACTGCCTCTGATCAAGCCGACGATCATTATGGTGGTAGTTCTTGCACTTGGAAAGATTTTTTACTCAGATTTCGGCTTGTTCTATCAGGTGACAAGGGATACCGGAGCGATCTATTCCACGACCAATACGATCGATACGTATGTATTCCGAGGATTGACAAAGCTCGGGAATGTAGGAATGTCTTCTGCCGCAGGTTTTTATCAGTCCATCGTTGGGTTCGTGCTGCTGATTTCCGCCTCTTTGACGGATGAGATCGCGATCACGGCCAACGGATATTCTATGGTGCCTTCCAAGGTAGGAATGGACGCTTATCAGTACATATCCGGTCACTTTTCCACATTTTCCAGGGCGGCAGTCACCAGTATCTGCGTAACGGTAGTTGGAACAATCGCCCATACGGCGTTGGCTGCGCTTATGGCATATCCGCTTTCCAAGAAAGACCTTCCGGGGCGGAGAGTGTTCTCCTTCATGGTTCTGATCACGATACTGCTCAACGGCGGTCTGGTTCCAACTTACCTGGTATATACACAGATTTTGAATATAAAGAATACATTCTGGGCGCTTTTGGTTCCGACGCTTCTTTTAAATGGTTACAGTGTGATACTGATGCGGAATTTCTATTCTGGAAGTGTTCCGGAGGGAATGCTGGAGGCGGCCAGGATCGACGGGGCAAGCGAGTGGCAGATATTTAGAAAGATTGTGCTGCCTGTATCCAAGCCAATGCTGACGACAGTGGCGTTAATGGCGGCTATGGCATACTGGAATGACTGGAACAATGGTCTTTACTATATCACGGACGCAGATAAAATGGGATTGCAGAACGTACTTAACAGTATCATTAAAAATGCACAGTTCCTAAGCTCTAATGTGGGAAGCGTAAGCTCCAGCACAGTGATACCTGTGGAATCACTGCGGATGGCGGTGGCCCTGGTAGCGGTCATCCCGATGATCATCGCTTACATCTGCCTGCAGAAATACTTTATTGCAGGAATGACGAGCGGGGCAGTAAAAGAATAAACAGAAGGGATAGAAAAACAGATGGCTCTGATTCATTATAATTTTAATTCAAATATCTTGATCCAGAAAACAGATGTGATGGTGATTTTGCCGGATGTTGACTGGAGTAAGGAAAAGACAGGCCGGAAATACCAGACCTTATATCTGCTTCACGGCGGCGGGGAGGACTATACCTCCTATATCCGTTATACGAATATTGAGACGTGGGCTAACGAGCGGTGTCTTGCCGTCGTTATGCCCTGCGGAGTGAACAGCTCTTATATGGACATGGCGCACGGACAACGGTACTACACCTATCTGTCGGAAGAACTCCCCTGTGTCATGCAGCATGTATTTCCGTTAAGCACGAAGAAGGAGGATCATTTCGTGATGGGGTTCTCCATGGGCGGTATGGGGACGATGCATTGGTCCTTCGACCATCCGGAGTTTTTCGCGGCGGCGGCATTCATGTCCGGCGGAGGAGAATTTGTAAAAGCGACAGAATATATCAACCCCGGAATCCCGGAGCCGGAAAACGATATTTTCCATGCGCCTTTCGGAGGAGTCGATAAGGTGGCAGGAAGCGAGGGGGATGTGAAAATGCTGGTGGACCGGATGGTGAAAAAATATCCGAAAGAAATGTGGCCGCGTTTCTTTTCTACCGCTGGAAAAGAGGATTTTATGCTGACTTCCAGCTATGAATTTGCAAATTATATGAAATCGCTGGGAATCGATATTACCTTCCATGCGGGGGACGGAGGGCATGTCTGGGAGTACTGGAATGTCTGGATTCCAAAAATCCTGGAATGGTTCCATCTTGCAGGCGGCTTGGTGGAGGAATGACTATGACGAAGAATATTCCGATGCCCTATGAAAAATACAGGGAATATGCGCTTAGCCGGACGCCGGAGGAGAAGCCGAAGTTCGATGCCCTGCAGAAGGGATGTCAATACCCTGATCTGGAATATGAAGAGGAATTCCATAATAAGCTGGATCTTTATCTTCCACGTAAAAAGTCAAAAATCACTCCTCTTCTTATCTACGTTCACGGTGGAGCCTTCACATTAGGTACAAAACGCTACACCGCCCGGCCGCTCGTTATGCGGGAGTACGGGTATGCGGTAGCGATGGTGGAATATACCACGGCGGCGGTAAAGGGTTTTCCACTGCAGATCCGACAGGTAAAGCAGGCGGTCGCGTTTCTAAGAGAGCAGGCGGGGCAGTATGGATATGACCCGGAAAAAATCGCGCTTTATGGGGAATCGGCAGGAGGAAATCTTGCCGCGCTTGCTGGGGTGACGGGAAATGAAGAGCTTTTTGGACTTCCGCCTGAGCATGATTACCGGGTGCAGGCAGTGGTCACTGATTTTGCTCCGATTAATTTTGCGGCAATAAAAAGGGAAACGGAAATGCTGGGAAGGACAGAACCGGAAGATATGATGTCCCCTCAGTACTATTCCAGCCTGTATCTGGGAGGATTCATGCAGAAAGAGCCAGAGCTTGTCCCGCCCACGAACCCGGAGATGTATATTACGGACAAATGTCCACCCTTCTTTATCCAGCATGGAATGGAGCATATGCTGCCGTACTTGCAGGCGGTACATTTTGCGCAGATGATAAAGGAGAGGACAGGGGAAGAAAATGTATTTTTGTCTCTGCTGCCGGGAGTGGGAGGAGGAGACGATCCGCAGTACTTTACCGGGGAAAATACGATGAAGAAGATAGCCTTTTTAAACTCGGTTTTTGATATTAGGTAAACTGGAGGTAACCCCTCGCATACGCTCGGGATACCTGAATGAAATCGCCTGACTGCGATAAAATGGAGGTAACATGGAAATATTACGGAAAAAAGGGATTTCACCGAAAGCGGTGGATACATTTATACAGGAAATAAAAAAGCAGGACGTCGACATGCATAGCTTTGCGATATATAAGGGCGGGGAGAAGGTGTATGCAGTGTATGGTTATCCGTTTCAGCAGGAAAGTATGCACCGTATGTATTCTTCCGGGAAAATGCTGGTGGCGCTGGCTGTTCTGAAGGCGGCGGACGAAGGGAAACTGTCCCTGGAAGGCTATGTATTGCCGTACTTTAAGGGAAGGCTTCCTGATGGAACAGATGAGAAATATTCCCGCCTTAAGATAAAGCATATGCTGACAATGAATACAGGGCACAACTATGATACGATGGCGGTCATGCGGGCGGACGAGGACTGGGTGCATGGATTCTTCAAACAGGCGCCGGAATATGAACCGGGTACTATGTTTTTCTACAATAACGGGGTTCCGTATATACTGACTCAGGTGGTAAAGCAAGCTGTAGGATATGATTATCTGGACTATCTGAACCAGAAGTTCTTTCAGAAGATGGACGTCCATATTACAGCGGATAAGACGCCCCAGGGGGATACGGACCCGTCGGGAATCAGTATCCGTATCTGTGATTTTGAGAAGCTTCCGCGCCTGCTTTTGAATCAGGGAAGATGGGCAGACGAACAGCTGATCGCAAAGGAATGGATATCGCATATGGGAATGTACCACACACCTTCCATCCAGAGTGAGAAGATCCAGAATGTAAACCTGGACACAAAGTATGGCTACGGATATTTTCTGTGGAGGAACAGTGTCGGCGGGTACCGCCTGGACGGAGGAAGGGGGCAGTTCGGAATGGTCTTTCCCGACCTGGATATGGCGGTTTCTATTATGTCTGCAGAGGAGGATCAGGGCCTGATTCTGGAATTGTTCTGGAAACATATCTATCCGTATCTCTGGTCAGGACCGGCGCCGGAGTACACGATGATCAGGAAAATGACGGAATACCGCGCCCTTCCTGACTGGAATGAAAGATGCCGCGATACGTCGGACGTACAAGGATGCAGCTATGAGTTTCCAGAAAACAGCCTGAATATAGAAAAGGTAACGTTTGCATTGGAGAAAGAGCGGATACGGGTCGATTTTGTGCAGGAGCAGAAGAAAATAGTGGTGTATGCGGGACTGGAGGGAAGGGTCTGTGTCAATGAGGAAATGATTGAACTGCCGGAACCGAACTATTTTATGAACCATGTAAGCGGAAATACCGACCATTGTCATTATGTGGTGGGAAGATTTATTAAAGCGCCGGACTTTATGGGGAATAAAGAGGTCACGTTATTTATACGAAGCATGGATAAAAGCATGTATGATATACTGAGCTTCCGCTTTGCAAATAAGGCTGTACGGATGGAGTGGGCGCACGGCTCCTGGGCCTGTGTGAAAAAGCGGGGACGACTCGAAATACTGCCGCATATCCCGATGCCGGTCATGGCGGTGGGAAAAACTGTTCGGCCCCATTGTCCAAAAGAGGAGGAAATACATGTTTAGGAGAACGGAATTTGAACGAGTCACACCGGAAAGCGTAGGAATTGCATCAAAGGATATCATGTGGCTTTTGGACCGTTTGGAGAGCGGTTTCACAGAACCGCATGGTCTTATGATCATGCGACATGGAAAAATATGTGCGGAAGGCTGGTGGTCGCCGTTTGCTCCGGGCATCCGCCATGGAGAGCAGTCCCACTCAAAGACCTATGCGGCAACGGCGGTTGGAATTGCCTATACAGAGGGTATTTTAAAATTGGAAGAAAAGATCATTGACATTTTCTCGGATCAGCTTCCGGCTGAGGTGTCCGATAATCTGAAGCGGATGACAGTCCGGGACGTCTTGTGTATGGGATGCGGGATGGAAAGTATGCCAAGGCCCACCGAAAACTGGATACGGGATTTCCTGGCGATACCCGTAGAGCATGTTCCGGGAACAGCATATATGTACAACAGTGTGGGGTCGACGCTTCTCGGCGCAATCGTACGTGAAAAAACAGGAATGGGTCTGCAGGAATATTTAAAACCGCGTTTATATGATAAGATAGGAATTGACTGTGAAAATCACCGATGGATGAAGATGCCGGACGGAATGGAAGTAGGCGGAGGCGGACTGTTCGCCACGACGGAAGACAATCTTCGCCTTATGAAGCTCTATGCGGACGGAGGAGTGTGGGACGGCGAGAGAATTCTTGCAGAGGAATATGTGGAAATGGCGACGACACTCCAGAATGAGTCGGCAAGCGAAGAGAAGAAGAATCCGCCGGCAAAGGACAATTTTGTGGGATACGGTTTCCAGATCTGGATGTGCCGTCCCAAAGGGGTGTACCGCGCGGACGGTGCGATGGGCCAGTATACGATCGTCATTCCGGATATGGATATGATCATTGCCATTACAGAAAATGCAGGCAGTGCACATTGGGCGCAGAGTGCGCTGGATACGATGTGGGAATTTTTAGAACGTATAAAAGCTGATCCGGCCAGGGAAGAAAACCCGGAGGCCGCCAAATGTCTGAAGGAGAGGATGAGCCGTCTTAGCCTTCCCGGTGAAAAATATGCCCCCTATAGTCCCTGGGCGTCCCGGATACAGGATAGGGCATTTACAGTGACGGAAGGGGAAATGCGCGTTACAGACTGGGTGACAGAGCATATCATGGCGGGAAAAGAGGCGCCGGAGCCGGTCACTTCTTTTTGGTTTTCTTTCAAAGCAATGGAATGTGAACTGCATTATAAGACAGAAGGACAGGAGTATACAGTGAAGATTGCCATGGACGGTTCGAGGAGATATGTGGAATTTGAGAATACATTGAACAGCCAGGCGCTGATGAATGCGTACTGGGAAGGGGAGAAGGAACTGCATATGGTGACAAGATGGATCGAGACATGCAGCAGACAGGAGAAGATATTCCGATTCCAGAATAGCAAGGTGGAGGTCGAGACAAGAGGAAATATGTTTTTAGGGGAGACGGAACCTATTGTGACGGCTCTAATGCAGGAAGGAAAGGAGGCGTAAGGAAATGGCAGTCATTCAGATGACGTTTTTTTCACAGAAACTGATGCGGACAGTGCCGGCAGTCGTAATCCTCCCTGCGGATAAATGGAATGATAAAGGCGAAACTGCCGAGGAGGGGAAGCTATATTCCACTCTTTATCTGCTGCATGGAGTATTCGGGAGCTGTACTGATTGGCTCTACAATACAAGAATCCAGCAATATGCAGAGGAGCATGACCTCGCTGTAGTTATGCCGTCGGGAGAAAACGCATTTTATGTGGATCAGGAAAAGATGCATAATCTTTATGGGGAATATATCGGGGAAGAGCTGATAAATATAACCCGCCGCATGTTCCCGCTTTCACAAAAGAGGGAGGACACTTAAATTGGAGGTCTGTCCATGGGAGGATACGGCGCGCTAAGGA
>CAMNWW010000030.1 GCA_946566415.1 uncultured Lachnospiraceae bacterium
GGTAAATGTCCCGTTTATTCGTGTGAAGTTCCAGAAGCTCCAACGGGCGCTGCTTTTTAAACAACCTTCCCTCCTCTTCCTCCACATCCACTGTTGTCTCCTCATCTACTGTCTTTTCCGTATGTACTGCAATCTCCGCCATTGTTTTTATTGCAAGCTTCCGGGAATGGATTAGTGATGCGGAAAATTCAATTCTCGCCACCTGAACCACATAATCGCCCTCATCCTCTTCCTCAATATATACCATTTCCTCAAAAGGAAGCTTTCCGTCTAAAGATGCCAGAGAAGGATCACCCGTATCCGTCACGTAAAGCACCTTAAAATACAGCTTGCCCGTGACCCGCAGGTAATTCTCCACCCGCTTCACTTCTTCCACTTTAAGCGTTCCTTCTCCTGATACCACTCTTCCTATATCGCTTTTGGCATCCGGTACATTATAGTCGTCATCGATCATAAATTGATCGATGACCGTCTTTCCCAGCATATTTGTCCTGACCTTCTTTTTAATCAGTTCCATTCACACTCCTCCTTACCTTGTGAATCCTCATCGCCGATTAGGCGGCTTTAGTTCAGGGACCCCGAATTCATATGAGGGGTACCTTGCAATCTAATTTTCAAACACCACGTGCTTTTCACTCCACTTCACTCTTACCACCACATAGGGGCAGGTCGGATTATCACTGATCTCCTCCTCCGTGCCGGGTCCGAGCAGACTGGTATGTATATAAATGGCATGTTCCGTCTCATAGCATGAATCCACACTGATGCTGTAGCCGCTGGTAGGCTGCTCGCCGTAACCCTGTCCGATATACAAATATTCCTTGTCCCCGTATGTGATCTGAAACGGTTCTTTCTTCTGTTCCTCGATCACCCTTGCCATCTCCTTTGGAATCTCTTCCTCCTCCGCTATGGTAAATTCCACATCATTTTGTTTATCCTCCCCTTTTTTTTCTACAGAACAACCGGCCAAAACACACAACAGCAAAGCCGCGGCAATCCAGGTGAACAGTCGTCTCATCGCTTTCCTTTTCGTATATTCTCTCTAATATCATATTATCTTCCTTGTATTTTCATTCCCTGAATAGTATAATAATTCAAAGATACCAGAATGTTACGCTTCACAGCCGATATGGATCAGCAGACAGACTCGTCATGCTTGCATGTAAGAGACGGTCTGCTGATCCATATCAGACCTGCGAAGCAGGAACTCTGCCCACAATAAGCAGTCTTAGCTCCGTAAGGAGCGGGACTAAAGCCTCGAAGAGGCGGTCTGGTCGCATTTTAAGAATGAAAGTGAGGAAAGCTACAAATGATACGTTTTATCTGTGTTGCTTCTTTCTTGATCCTTTTTTTAGTTTTGTCTATTCCTGTCCTTCTTGTGGAATGGGTGATCGGGAAATTTAACCGTCAAAAGAAGGATATCAGTTCCCTGCGTATTGTCCAATGGGCATTCAAGGTTATTTTGTGGATAACCGGCGTGGAGGTGACGGTCATTGGCGAAGAAAACGTACCGGATGAGCCGGTTCTTTTTATCGGGAACCACCGAAGTTATTTCGACATCCTTCTAACCTACTCCCGGTGCAGGCGTCTGACGGGTTATGTCGCCAAGAAAGAAATGGAACGGTATCCGCTCCTGTCTACATGGATGAAATATCTGTACTGCCTGTTCATGGATCGTAAGGATATGCGCGCAAGCCTAAAAACGATTCTGTCAGCCATCGATTATGTAAAACAGGGCGTCTCCATCTGCATTTTCCCAGAAGGCACTCGCAACAGCGGCGAAGAGCTCAGCCTGCTCCCCTTTAAAGACGGAGCTTTAAAAATTGCGGATAAGACTGGCTGTGCTATCATACCCATTAGTATGAATAATACCGCCGAGATGTTTGAGAACCATCTCCCGAAGATCAAAAAAACACATGTTATCCTAGAATACGGTAAGCCGATCTATCCAAAAGATCTGGACTCTGACTCTCGGAAACACCTCGGCAAGTACTGCGAAGGACTGATTCGAGAGACGATCACGCGCAATGCCGAACTGCTTTAGAGATAAAATATTGCCAAAGGCATTTTCATAAGAAAAGAGGGTGTAATATGAACAACAGAAATCTGACACTATTGACCGATCTGTATGAGCTGACAATGATGCAGGGTTATTTTGAGAAACAGGAAAACGAAGTCGTGGTCTTTGACGTTTTCTTCCGCAATAATCCCTGTAATTCCGGTTATTCTATTGCCGCTGGACTGGAACAGGTAATCGAGTATATCAAAAACCTGAATTTCAGCTATGAAGACGTAGACTATCTGCGCGGTCTTCATATCTTCTCCGAAGATTTCCTCCAGTACTTAAGCGGCTACCATTTTACCGGAAGCATTTATGCGATCCCTGAAGGAAGCGTTATCTTTCCAAAGGAACCGCTCCTTAAGGTCATTGCCCCGATTATGGAGGCGCAGCTTGTCGAGACGGCTATTCTTAATATCATCAACCATCAGTCGTTGATCGCCACCAAGACCTCCCGTATCGTCTATGCGGCAGGACCGGGCGGCGTGATGGAGTTCGGGCTTCGGCGGGCGCAGGGACCGGACGCCGGAATATACGGCGCAAGAGCCGCTATGATCGCCGGGTGCGTGGGCACCTCAAACGTCCTGACCGGGCAGATGTTTGATGTTCCGATAATGGGAACTCATGCTCATAGCTGGATTATGAGTTTTCCGGATGAATACACCGCGTTCAAAGCTTATGCTGACCTGTATCCGGAAGGCTGTACGCTCCTGGTGGATACCTACGATACCTTAAAGTCCGGCGTACCGAACGCAATCCGTGTCTTTGACGAAATGAAGGCCGCCGGCGTTTCTCCCCGGAAAATCGGAATCCGTTTGGATAGCGGTGATTTAGCGTACCTCTCTAAAAAAGCACGTAAGATGCTGGATGCGGCAGGGCATCCTGAGGCAACCATCTGCGCCTCTAATGATCTGGATGAATATCTGATCCACGATCTTCGGATTCAGGGCGCCGCAATCGATTCCTGGGGCGTCGGCACAAACTTAATCACCTCCAAGGGCAGCCCCTCTTTCGGCGGTGTATATAAGCTCGCGGCAATCCAGAATGAAGCAGGTGAATTTATCCCCAAGATCAAGCTTTCTGAAAACACCGAGAAGATCACCAACCCGGGAAATAAGACTATTTACCGAATTTATGAAAAAGATACAGGAAAAATGAAGGCAGATCTGATCTGCTTTGCAGATGAAACATTGGATCCCCAAAAAGATCTTCTGCTCTTCGACCCGCTCGAAACATGGAAAAAGACGAAGCTGAAAGGAGGCGCCTATACGGTGCGGGAAATGCTGCAGCCTGTCTTCATACGCGGCGAATGCGTATATCAGTCCCCAAGCGTAAAGGAAATCGCCGAATACTGTAAAAAAGAAAAAGATACGCTCTGGGATGAAACAATGCGTCTCTTCAATCCGCATAAAGTGTATATTGATCTTTCTGAAAAACTATATACTGTTAAAAAAGGCCTGCTTGATAAAATGAGCGTGACCGACTAAAAGTTACTATTCACAGTCGCATAAAATCAGAATACAGCTACGCGGAGCTTGCTCACACGAAGCTGTATGATGATTTTTATGTGACTGGAATCAGTCGCTCAACGCACATAAGCAGAATAATAAGCTGCGCAGCAGCGTCAGACAGCTCTGCTGGCTGAATTATGCGCATGTGTGAAGAGTGACTGTGAATAGTAACATATTCAGATTGCCTATTCGGCAATGAATTTTAATAGGTAAGGAGTGTATTTTCATGAAAATAATCGTATTAGCCGGGGGGCTTAGTACCGAGCGCGATGTATCGCTCACATCAGGGGTCGGCATCTGCCGAACCTTACGTGGACGTGGACATAAAGCTATTCTCCTGGACGTATTCCTCGGTATGCCGGACGCGCCCGAAGATTTGGAAAAAGTTTTCGATCTTCCGGATGGAAATCTTGCGATTGCAAAAGGAATCACCGCAAGCGAACCTGATATTGCCGCTGTAAAAGCATCCCGGAAAGATTCTTCGGACTGCTTTCTTGGACCGAATGTCATCGAGCTTTGCCGGCTTGCAGACATTGCCTTCCTTGGACTCCACGGAGGAGTCGGCGAGGACGGACGGCTCCAGGCTGCTTTCGACATTCTAGGCATCAAATACACCGGTCCGGATTCACTCGGCAACGCGCTCGCCATGGATAAAAGCGTGACGAAGCAAATTTTCCGCATGAATCATATTCCAACGCCGGAGGGGACATGGCTCTATAAGAAGTCTAAGGATAAGCCTTTGTCCGAATTTGGCCTTAGTCTTCCAGTGGTAGTAAAACCTTGTTCCGGCGGCTCCAGCATCGGCGTATATATCTGCCGCACAGAAGAAGAATACCGCAAAGCCTTAGACGAATCATTTAAAAAGGAAACCTGTGTTGTGCTGGAAACCTATATCAAAGGACGGGAATTTGCATGCGGAGTCCTTGACGGAAAAGCGCTTCCAGTTATAGAGATTATTCCCAAAACCGGTTTCTTTGACTATGCGAATAAATATCAGGACGGTATGACCGAAGAGATCTGCCCGGCAGACATACCGGAGGAAATCGCCCATCAGATGATGAAAGCATCTGAACGCGCATTCCGCGCCTTGAAATTGAACGTGTACTCCCGGGCTGATTTTCTCTTGGATGAAGCAGGAAATATCTACTGCCTTGAAGTCAATACGCTGCCCGGAATGACTCCTGCAAGTTTGCTGCCCAAAGAAGCGGCTGCAGCAGGTATAGAATACGGCGAGCTGTGCGAACTGATCATTGAAAAATCTATGGAGGCCCGCTACCGCTAATTGGAGGAAACCTGTAATGAAAGATATGACTTTACAAAATATTGCTTCTGCCTGCCATGGTACTTACCACGGTGATAAGAGTCTTCTTACGCGTGAGATCACCGGCGCTGCCATCGACAGCCGTAAGATCATGCCTGGCGGTCTGTTCGTACCAATTAGAGGCGCCAGGGTCGACGGACACGACTTTATCCCACAGGTGATAGAGGACGGCGCCCTTGTCACTTTATCGGAAAAAGAGTTAGGCGATGTGCCTTATCCCTATATCCATGTCATCTCTTGTGCCCAGGCGCTAAAGGATATTGCCGCATTTTACAGAAATATTTTGGACATCCGGGTAGTCGGTATCACTGGAAGCGTAGGAAAGACCAGTACCAAGGAGACGGTCGCTTCTGTCCTCTCCCAGAAATACAAAGTCTTAAAAACAGAAGGGAATTTCAATAATGAGATCGGGCTGCCTCTTACGATTTTTAATATAACTAAGGAGCATGAAGTTGCGGTACTGGAGATGGGTATTGATCATTTTGGTGAAATGCATCGGCTTGCCTCCATCAGCCGTCCCGATCTATGCATCATCACCAATATCGGTCTTGCCCACATGGAAAATTTCGGGGACCGCGACGGGACTTTGCGTGCAAAAACGGAAATATTTGATCACCTAAGACCCGGCGCCTCCGTGATTCTCAATGGTGATGACGACAAATTGTCTACCGTCACTTCCGTCGACGGAAAAGCCCCTGTTTTTTTCGGTCTTTCCGACGCCCTTGACGCTTATGCGGATGAAATTGAAGACCTGGGGCTTCGCGGTACATTTTGCACTCTGCATCTTTCGACCGGTAATGTCCGTGTTCATATTCCAGTCCCCGGAAATTCTATGATATATAACGCGCTTGCCGCTGCATGTACCGGAATTGTACTGGGACTCAGTTTAGATGAAATAAAGAAAGGCATTGAAAGCCTGCGGACTATTTCCGGGAGAACGAACCTGATTGAAACAGATTCCCTCCTTATCATTGACGACTGCTACAACGCCAACCCTGACTCTATGAAAAGTTCACTGGATATTCTCTCCACAGCACAAGGACGGACCATCGCTGTCCTGGGAGATATGTTCGAGCTGGGCGCTAACGAAAATGAACTCCACTACAATACCGGCGTCTATGCCGCCCAGAAGGAAATCGACGTCATCTGCTGTATCGGGAAGCTTTCCAGGCATATGCGTGACGGCGCAAAAGCACAGACAAAAAACAGCTCTGTTCTTTATTTTGAGACAAAAAGCTCTTTCCTGGATAAGATAAACAATGTCATCCAGAAAGGGGACACAATTCTCGTAAAAGCATCTCACGGTATGGAATTTCCAGAGATCGTGGAGACGCTGAAGAATATAGAACTAAGGTAGCGTGAAAGCGGAGGTGGACTCATTTGCCGGGCAACTCATTTTGATGGGGCAAGGGACAAAAAGGGAGGCGGCTCCCAACAGGGCTGCGCCGCCTCCTAACATATATGGCCTTTAGTTTCTGCTTTTACTCATCTTCCTGCATCGCTTCCTCATACTTTTTCAGGATCGTTCTCTGAATACGGTCCCTTGTATCGGAATTGATCGGATGCGCTATATCGCGGTACTCACCTTCTACGGCTTTCTTACTCGGCATCGCAATGAAAAGTCCCTTTTCCCCCTCAATCACCTTAATATCGTGAACTACGAACTCATCATCCAGGGTGATGGATACTATTGCTTTTAATTTTCCTTCCTTTGCCACCTTACGTACACGCACGTCTGTAATCTGCATACTTCCAGCCCCTTTCTCACATGTAACACTGAAAAATTCTTCCGCTTTCTGCTACAATGAATACCTTTCATTCTTTTCTATGACTACCTTCACGCCATTTTCCCCAACATGGCGGGTATTCGCCCGGATCGTGCCGCGGCTCTCGACAATACAATTCTCAATATATGTGTTGTCCCCCAAATACACATCGTTAAGAATAATCGAGTTCTTAATGACACAGTTACTTCCGACAAATGCTTTCTTAAATAAGATTGAATTTTCCACGGTACCATTAATAATGCATCCGCTGGCAATGAGACTGTTCCTGACGGCCGACCCAGGATTGTATTTCGCCGGCGGCAGATCCGTCATCTTAGTATAAATCTGCGGATGCTGCTTAAAGAAATAATTCCTGACTTCTGGCTTTAGGAAATCCATATTTGTCTGGTAGTAAGCATCTATTGTAGAGATGTTGCTCCAGTAGTCCTGTATTTTATAACCGTATATCTTCTTCAGCTTCTTGTACCTGATCAAGATATCCGTTACAAAATCATACCGTTCTTCTTCTGCGCTATGCTCGATCAAATCAATGAGCAGACGCCTGCGGATGACATAAATACCTGTAGAGATCGTATTCGACAGCGCGATCATGGGCTTCTCCTCGAACTCTTCGATACGCATATCCTCATTCATCTTTACCGTCCCAAAACGCGTCGCATCCTCATCCTGCCGCAGAGTCTTGCACACCACGGTAATATCCGCCTTCTTCTCAATGTGATACTCCAGCAGTTTATTATAGTCAAGCTTATAAACCGCGTCTGCGGACGTAACAATCGCATACGGTTCATGGCTGCTCTTCAAAAATTCCAGATTCTGATAAATAGCGTCCGCCGTACCTCGGTACCAGTTGCCGTTATCTGCTGTGATCGTCGGCGTAAATACATACAGACCACCTTGTTTTCTTCCAAAATCCCACCATTTGGAAGAATTTAGATGTTCATTTAAGGAACGGGCATTATATTGTGTCAGAACAGCCACCTTCTGTATATGCGAATTCGACATATTACTGAGGACAAAATCAATGCTCCTGTAGCTTCCTGCAATCGGCATCGCCGGAACTGCACGCCGCTGGGTCAAGGCACGCATCTTATTATTGTTTCCGCCTGCCAGAATAATTCCTATCGCTCTCATTCTTCCCCACCTGCCTTTATCAGTACACCGCCGCTCTCTAAGAGACCGTTCGGATAGTCCGCCCGTACAGTATCCCCGCTGACAGCGGTATTCTTACCAATCTGTATATTCGGCGGTATAACTGAATTCTCACCGATCGTAACCAGACCCGAATTATATATATCCGGCCGGTACTGGTTCGGCTGATCGCCGCCTGTTCCCATCGTGACATTGTCGCCAACCACCGTATTCTCCGCAATGATCGCCCTGTCGATTACACAGCCCCCTCCGATCTGCACATCCTTCATGACAATGGAGTCCCGCACAACACTGCCCTTTCCGATGATAACGCCCGGACTTATCACACAATTATGAACCGCGCCATAAATTTCCGCACCGTCTCCGATAATGCTCCGTCCAATCGTCGCCTCCGCCGAAATATATTGAGGCGGCAGGCTGTCATTCTTTGTATAAATCTTCCAGTATTCTTCATACAAGTTAAATTCCGGTATAATATCGATCAATTCCATATTGGCCTTCCAGTAAGAATTCAGCGTACCCACATCCCGCCAATATCCATTATACTCATATGCCGCCAGCTTTTTTCCTTTCTTATGGCAGTATGGGATAATATGCTTCCCAAAATCACATCCATTCTGGGATGAAAGCCGTATCAGCGCTTCCCTTAACACCGGCCAACTAAAAATGTATATCCCCATAGATGCAAGGTTGCTCCTAGGCTTTGCCGGCTTTTCTTCAAAATCCACGATTTTTCCGTGCCCGTCCGTAATCACAATCCCGAACCGCTTCGCTTCCTCCGCCGGCACCGGCATAACGGCAATCGTCACATCCGCGTCATTCTCCTTATGGAAATCCAGCATAACCTCATAATCCATCTTGTAAATATGATCCCCCGACAGAATCAGGACATAATCAGGATGATACGTCTCAATATACTCCAGATTCTGATAGACCGCGTTCGCTGTCCCGGTATACCACTCACTGTGAATGCTCTTCTCATACGGCGGAAGAATCGACACCCCGCCGAAATTACGGTCAAGATCCCAGGGAATTCCGATTCCTATATGCGTATTGAGCCTTAACGGCTGATACTGTGTAAGAACTCCGACTGTATCGACCCCTGAATTGATACAGTTACTGAGGGGGAAATCAATTACCCTGTACTTTCCCCCGAACGCCACCGCTGGTTTCGCCATCTTGGAAGTTACTATTCCCAGCCTGCTTCCCTGTCCGCCAGCCAGCAGCATAGCAATCATTTCCTTCTTAATCACATCATCACCCCGCTTCAATTTATCTAGTAACTTCATTATAACATATAGCTTTCGCTTAGTGAACAATTATTACAAAAAAAATTCTCCAAACCCATAGTTTTTATGAAAATATCACAAAAAGAATTTTCTTGGTTTTTTTGGGATATGTGTATATAATATATGTAGGCAATGAGCCATGCGAGAACGATGATACGGAACCAGCCTTATGCTTGCATAATAGGCTGGGACCGTATTAGAGTTCTCATAGGGCGAATGCCCGATACCTCGTCCCCCGCTTTCGCGGGGCGAGGTATTGCATGGCTCACTTTAACGGTGGAATACCTCACAATAGTACGAATCCAACCCTATGCCTGCATTAAAATGCTGTTTTTGTACTAGTGGCTTTATAGGGCGAACGCCCGATAGCCCCGCTTTTGCGGGGACGAGGTATTGCATGGCTGACTATCTATCCAACTGTGCGGTTGGATGCTCTTTCGAGCCCCCAACCCTTTTATCCAGTTGAAAATCTATTCAAAACGAGGAAGTGCACCCTATGTATAAAATTAATTTTACCACCCCCTGCCATGTCCATTTCATCGGTATCGGCGGCATAAGTATGAGCGGCCTTGCAGAAATCCTTCTGGAAGAACATTTTACTGTATCCGGCTCTGATTCCAAAGAATCCGCCTTAACCGATCACCTGACTGCCGGAGGCGCTACAATTTTTTACGGTCAGAAAGCCGCCAATATCATTGACGGAATTGATGTTGTCGTCTATACCGCAGCGATCCATGAAGACAACGAAGAATATATGGAGGCGAAACGCCAAAACCTCCCGATGCTGTCAAGAGCCGAACTCCTCGGACAGCTGATGACGAATTACGGCACCCCGGTGGCGGTAGCCGGCACACATGGGAAGACCACCACGACTTCTATGCTCTCCCATATTTTTCTTGCCGGAAAGCTTGATCCTACCATATCCGTCGGCGGTATCCTGAAGGCCATTCATGGAAATATCCGCGTAGGAAATTCTGATCTTTTCCTCACTGAGGCCTGCGAGTATACGAACAGCTTTCTGCACTTTTTCCCAAAAATCAGTATCATTTTAAACATTGATGCAGACCATCTTGATTTCTTTAAAGATTTGGACGATATTCGTCGTTCATTCCGTCTTTTCGCCCGCCTTTTGCCTAACGACGGAACCCTCGTCATAAACGGCGATATTGAAAATCTATCCTACATCACCGACGCTCTGCCCTGCCGGATCGTTACATTCGGCCAGGAACCTGAGCTTGATTACAGCGCTGCAAATATTACTTACGATGAGCAGGGAAATGCCTCCTTCGATGTTGTAAAATCAGGAAATATCATCGGACATATAGGCCTGTCTGTGGGCGGCGAACATAATGTCTACAATGCGCTGTCCGCGATTGCTGTCTCCGATATACTGGACATTCCTCTGAATACCGTGCAGGAAGGCCTTCACTCTTTCCATGGGACAGACCGCCGTTTCGAGTATAAGGGAGAAGTGAACGGCATTACTATTATTGACGACTATGCGCATCATCCAACGGAGATCGAGGCAACCTTAAAGGCCGCCTCCCACTATCCGCACCGTAAACTTTGGTGCGTTTTCCAGCCGCATACCTATACGCGCACAAAAGCGCTTTTTGAAGAATTTGCACATGCGCTTTCCCATGCGGACCATATTATATTAGCGGATATTTACGCGGCAAGGGAAAACGATACGCTGGGGGTTTCCTCTCGCCAGCTTGCCGAGGAGGTCCGGCGCTTCGGCTGCGACGCCGTTTACCTTCCTGACTTTTTATCTATTGAAAAATATGTATCAGAACACTGTGAAAAAGGGGACCTGTTGATAACTATGGGAGCGGGAGATATTGTAACTATCGGAGAAGAACTTTTAAAAGCTAAGTTATCCCCATTTTCCACATAAAATTATCCACAAAAAAAGTCAAAATCAAAGGAAATATTTCTTTTTCCCAGCGTCAATTAATGTTATACTGTTCATACACGCCAACGTAAAGGGGAAAGGAAAATGAGCGCACTGATTTTACGCAATCGGTCCCAGGGAAACACAACCCTGATAGAGAATAGTTTCATCGACAAATATATGGCTGCTGCGAACGGCGAGTATGTGAAGGTCTATCTTCTTCTGCTCCGCCACTTGAATAATCCATACGTTTCTCTAAGCATCTCTCAGATGGCAGATTACCTTGAGAATACCGAAGGTGATATTCTGCGCGCTTTGAAATACTGGGAAAAGGAAGGTCTTCTGAACCTGGACCGCGACGCCTCAGGAAGCGTAGTCGGAGTCGATGTCGGACATGTCTCAAAACCGGACACGCCGGTTCCTGTGCTTGTCCCGGCGGAACTTAGCGTTTTAGACCCCGTTCCTCCTGTTCAGACTGCCGCCGCTTGCGGAGCAGGGGAGGCTGTTTCCCAGCCTCCTAAGAAGGCTTCCCGAACGCGTAAGGAATTGAAGCAGATCTTGTTTGTTGCAGAGCAGTACTTAGGAAAAACACTAAGCCGGACCGACGTGGATACTATTACATATTTTTATGATACTTTGAATTTTTCTGCGGATCTGATCGAATACTTGATTGAATATTGTGTCGAAAACGGTCATAAGAGCATGCATTATATCCAGAAAGTCGCTCTTTCCTGGGCCGACGAGCACATTACCAGCGTGGAACAGGCGCGGAATACTTCTGCCCTTTATAATAAGACATGCTATTCCATCCTGAATGCTTTCGGTATTAAGGGCCGCGGTCCCGCGGCGCCTGAGCTGGAGTTTATTCGTAAGTGGACCGAGACAGATTCGTTTGACCTGGAAATCGTACTTGAGGCATGCAATCGCACCATGATGGCGATCCATCAGCCAAGTTTTGAATATACGGATAAAATTTTGGAGAACTGGCGCGCAAGGAACGTTCAGACTCTGGCAGACATTCGGATTTTAGATTCAGCCTTTGAGCAAGAGAAGACCTCGCGGGGAAAGGCGGCGCGCCGTGCGCCCGCCCAGGCTTCATCAACCCCAAATTCTTCTAAGTTCCGCAATTTTGAAGAGCGCTCTTATGATATGGATGCCTTGACCCGGGAACTTTTACGCAGTAATTAGGAGGAACACCGTGCCGCTCACCAATTCACAATATAACGCTCTGATGCGTATATATGAAGAAAAGCAAGCTAAAAGCAGATATCGTTTAAATCAGCATTATCAGAATGCCTGCCGGCAAATTCCGGAGCTTCCATCTATTGACGAAGCCATTTCCGCCTCCAGCGTAGAACAGGCCAGAAGGCTTCTTAACGGCGATTCAGGCGCCCTCTTGGTCCTGAAGGAGGAACTGCGCCGTCTCTCTGAAAAACGTGTCTCTCTGCTTGAATCAAACGGTTTTCCTGCTGATTACCTGGAGCCGTCCTACGAGTGTCCGGATTGTAAGGACACCGGATATATCAATAATAAAAAATGCCGTTGTTTTCAGAAGGCAATTATCGACTTATTCTATACCCAGTCCCATCTTCGCGGAACACTGGAACTGGAAAATTTTGAACATTTTTCTTTTGACTATTATTCAAGGAATTATATTGATAAACTTTCGGGACAGTCTGCCCGCGTCCTTGCTGAAAAGGCATATCAGGAAGCGAATAGTTTCATCCGTGATTTTGATACTTTCCACGGTAATCTCCTGCTTTTCGGCACCACCGGAATCGGAAAGACTTTTCTTTCGCACTGTATCGCCCGGGAGATTATGCTGTCCGTACATTCTGTCCTCTACTTAACTGCGACAGAATTTTTCGATGCACTTTTATCGAAAACCTTGGAGCACTCTGAGGAAAGCCTCTTTTTATACGAGCAGATCCAAGGCTGTGACCTGCTGATCATCGACGATTTGGGAACGGAACGCAATACTGATTTTATTGTTTCGCAGCTTTTTGTATGCCTGAATGAACGCATTATGAACAAAAAGTCCACAATAATATCTACGAATCTTACCCTGGAAAAAATCAAGTCCAATTATACGGAACGAGTATTTTCCCGAATCAGTAACCACTATAAGATACTTCGTCTTGCAGGCGATGATATACGCATTCAAAAGAAACTTATGAACAGGGAGGAAAACTAAAAATGTTACACCGCAAAGAACGTATACTGGATAACATTCCGGCA
The DNA here is from genome assembly GCA_946566415.1 of uncultured Lachnospiraceae bacterium. Taxonomy (GTDB): domain Bacteria; phylum Bacillota; class Clostridia; order Lachnospirales; family Lachnospiraceae; genus Allocoprococcus. The sequence continues at coordinate 13,249 of CAMNWW010000030.1, forward strand.
GGTTCTCTGGGTATTATTCCCTTAGACGGCTGTAAAGAGATGGGAAAGCGTGTTGATGAATACCTGGTATCCTGGCGGACTAAAGAAGATCACGACTTCAAAAACAGTGTTGTTTTCAACGGTTACGAGAAAGATACATACCTGATCGACGCTAAGATTCCCCGCTTTGGTTCCGGGGAGGCCAAGGGTATCATCGAAGAATCTGTAAGGGGAATGTATCTATATCTGATGGTAGATGTCTGAAACTACAGCCTGACATATTCTCTGACAGGCCACACGAACCATATGTCTCCCGACGACCATTTCCAGAATCTGAAGCGGATTATTGCCGCCGTAGGCGGAAAGGCCCGCCGTGTGAATGTGATTATGCCCTTCCTGTATGAAAGCCGCCAGCATAAACGCAGCGGCCGGGAATCTTTGGACTGTGCCATTGCACTGCAGGAACTGGTACGCATGGGCGTAGACAATATTATTACTTTTGACGCCCATGATCCGCGTGTACAGAATGCGATCCCTCTGAATGGATTCGAGACGATTCGTCCGACCTATCAGTTCATCAAGAGCCTTCTGGCCCATGTAAAGGACCTGCAGATCGACAGCGACCATATGATGGCGATCAGCCCGGACGAGGGCGCGACGGAACGCGCCATCTACCTTGCCAGTGTCCTTGGCCTGGACATGGGTATGTTTTATAAGCGGCGCGACTATACGCAGGTAGTTGGAGGGCGTAACCCGATCATTGCCCATGAATTTCTCGGCTCCTCTGTTGAGGGCAAGGACGTTATTATTCTGGACGACATGATCTCTTCCGGGGACAGCATTCTGGACGTTGCAAAGCAGCTTAAGACGCGAAAGGCGAAACGTATCTTCGCGGCCGCAACATTCGGCCTGTTTACGAGCGGTATGGAGAAGTTCGATGAAGCATACGAGGAAGGCGTCATCGACGGCATTCTTACTACGAACCTGATCTATCAGCCGCCGGAACTTTTGAGCCGTCCTTATTATATCGACTGTGACATGAGTAAATATATCGCTCTGGTGATCGATACACTGAACCACGACAGTTCGCTCAACGACATTCTCAACCCAAGCGAAAGAATTCAGCATGTGGTTGAAGAATATAAAAAAGATATGTCAAAG
>CAMNWW010000031.1 GCA_946566415.1 uncultured Lachnospiraceae bacterium
GGCTGCGGACTTCGTCTGCAACTACGGCAAAACCTTTTCCGGCGGTGCCGGCTCTCGCGGCTTCTACGGCGGCATTCAGCGCCAGGATATTTGTCTGGAAAGCGATATCCTCGATTGTTTTGACAATTTTATGTATTTCAGAAGAATTCGCGCTGATCTTCTGAATGACTTCCGTCAGATTCTGCATCTTTTCGTTACTTTCGAGAAGGCCTCCTTTGACTTCCTTGGAAATACGGTTGGCCTCCTGCGCGCCCTGGGCAATCTTACGAACGCTGTCGGAAACAGAGTCGATGTGTCCGGCAAGCGATTCGACTGCGGAGGCTTGCTGGGTAGAACCCTGGGATAAAGTCATAGCGCCGCTGGAAACCTGTTCTGCACCGGCGGCCACATCTTTGGAAGCGGACTGAAGCTGTCCCATCGTACCGTTAAGGGAGCGGGAGATTTCTTCCAGAGAGGTCTTGATCTTGCTAAATTCACCGGAATAATCCTGCGCCAGAGTGAAGGTTAAGTTTCCTTCTGCGATCTCGTGCAGTGTCTGCGAAATCTCGTCAATATATGTTACATATTCTCGGAGCCGGACGGTGACCTGATTGAAATCGTCCGCCAATACGCCCAGTTCATCTTTGGACCGGTAATCTATTGTCTGATTCAATTCACCTTCCGCGATCAAAGTAGCGACGCGGCTCAGCTCAGCTACCGGTCGTCCAATGATACGGCGCACCTGAATGATAACCAAAAGTGTCATCAGAATTACAGCAAGAACTGCGACGGCTATCATCGCGGCCGCCAGGGAGTAGAGTTCCTGAAGAACCTCTGCCCGGGATACATAAGCTACTGCGGTCCAGTCGCTGCCGGGAACATTCGCGATCTGGATGTAGGTATTGTCATGAATAGACAATCCCGTTTTTCCGTTTTTGATCTGATCGGCTGCATAAGCATACATGTCAGTCCCGACTTCCTCCAGATTCTTGCCGGTGATTTCACTGTCCTTATGTCCGATAATGGTGTCTGTCCGGGTATCAACCAAAAAGATGCCGCCGGTTTCCTCAAGACGGACTTCACTAACGATTTTGGAAATAGAATCCAGATACACATCAGCGGCCGCGACGCCCCGGACTTCTCCGTCAGAAGACTTCAAAACGCCGGAGGCGCCTACAACATAGGACTGGCTGTCTTCGTCGAAATAAACGTCTCCCAAGATAAAATCTTCCGACTGAACCCCATCCTGATACCAGGATTTCGTAAGTGCGTTGAAGTCCGGTCCCGGTACAAATGACGCGTGATACAGCGAGCCGTCCGTCAGAGCGACATACAGCCCGGCGGGGTATGCGCTGTCCGGATTTACGGTATGCTTGATGTATTCCATCATGGTGGGGATATCCATATCTTCATACTGAATAGTATCCCGTTCCATTTCCAGCATGGTCAAGGTTTTGTTCATCCAGACGCTGGTCTCCTGGATTGTCTGACCGGTGGTGGCTTGGATCAAATTCTCGCTTTTTTCCAACAGCGCACGGGACATTTGAACGTATACTACAGCCAGTAGGATCGCTACTGCAATGATAACGCTTCCTATAATTGCAGCCACCAGCTTTCCGGTAATACCTGAGGCTTTCCGGACTCTTCTGCGAGATTTATTTTTTGTGTCGGTTTTTATTTTGCCTGATTTCATGTCTGTTCTCCCTTGTAAATATTAGTTTGTAATTATCCGAGAAAAGAATGCCGGACTAGCTGTCATCCCCTGATATTTTCGGTAAATAAACATGAACTCGTTCTACACGGTTCTTGTCCAGCTTATCCACCACCATGCGGATGCCTTCCTCGGTAGTGATCTCGTCGCCCTCCTCGGGCAGACGGTCGAGCGCCTCGATGATAAAGCCGCCTACGGAATCATAATCTTCTGATTTCAACTGAAGTTTCAGGCTGTCATTTAAGTCGTCTAGGTTCGTGGAACCTTCAACAATATATTCCCGTTCATTAACAGAGACGATACTTTCTTCATTTTCGTCATATTCGTCATGAATTTCACCGACAATTTCTTCCAGAATATCTTCCAAAGTGATAAGACCGGAAGCGTCGCCGTATTCATCCAGCACGATCGCAATATTGAAAGAAGCCTGGCGCATTTCTACCAGAAGCTCGGAAATATTTTTAAATTCATATGTGAAGTAGGCTTCACTCATGATATCGCGTACTTTGTATTACTTCTTATTATCAAACAGCATAAGATCCTTCATGTTGATCGTACCGATCACATTATCCTTAGAATCTTCGTAAATCGGGAGACGGGTGAATTTGTCTTCACGGAATAAAGCGATGAGTTCTTCATAAGAACTATCGACATCAGCGAACGTAACATTCACGCGGGGAACCATGATATCTTTCGCTTTAGCGTCGCCAAGATCAAACACGTTATAAATCATTTCCTTTTCTTCTGATTCGATGACTCCGTCCTCGTGGCTTACGTCTACAATTGTACGCAGCTCATTCTCGGTCATCATATCAGTCCGTGCGTTCGGATCGACCCGCAGTAAGAAAAGAACTCCCATCGACAGGCTGTTAATAATAAAAATCAATGGCGTCATCAGCTTCATAAAAAGAAGGATCACAGGGGCGTACAATAACGACATCCTCTCCGCGTGCAGAGTCGCAAGCGTCTTCGGGGTGATCTCCCCGAACAAAAGGATCAGTACGGTTAAAATTCCGCTGGCAAGCGCAACTGCCGAACCGCCAAGGCTGTAAGCAAGAGATGTAGTAAGGGAAGCGGCAGAAAGATTCACGATGTTGTTGCCGATCAGGATTGCGCTGAGCATTTTCCCTGAGTCTTCTGTAACCTTTAAAACTGTCAAGGCACGGCGGTTTCCCTCTTCTGCAAGAGTACGGAGCCGAATTTTGTTGACAGTAGTAAGAGATGTCTCGGCAGATGAAAAAAAGCCGGACAGCAAAAGTAAGATTAATAAAATGATAAGTTGTGCGACGTCACTCGAGTCCACAGTAAAAGTTCACTCCTTTATGAATAGTATTTTTTTACTAATATAACGCATTTGCGGGAATTTTGCAACAGTTTTGCAGGTTGAACTCGCACCCTTTTTGGTGTATGATAATAACAGTTCCGCCAGAGCGGCAGAGAACCGGCAAATCGTGCTCGCACGAATTTGCCGGTCGTCTGCCACTCTGAGGGAGCGCCCGAACATGAGCCTAGGGAGCAGCGCGAGCAGCGGGGAAGCGCCGAAGGCGCGCTAGGCGAATGGCGCGAGCGGAACGGAAGGGCGGGGAGCAGCGCAGCAGCGGCGCCGGAGCTTTTGCCTTAGCGAGGGATATAGGGAAAGGGATATGAGGATATATGAAGCAGAACTTAACGAACTTTGAAAAACAGTTATTTCTACTGATCGATAAGGATAAAATAAAGAAAAATGAGCCGATGGAAAAACACACCACATTCCGGGTAGGAGGTCCCGCAGACTACTTTCTGGTTCCGGAGAATGGAACGGAAATTGCGGATATTATCAGGCTGTGCCGCAAAGAGGGAGTGCCTTATTATGTGATCGGAAATGGGAGCAACCTTCTGGTCGGCGATAAAGGATACCGAGGGGCGGTGATTCAGATATTTAAGTCGATGAGCCGCATTTTAATAGAAGATGATGTTATAACAGCCCAGGCCGGCGCATCTCTTGCACAGATTGCCGGAGCGGCTATGGAAGCCTCGCTTGCCGGTTTTGAATTTGCATCCGGCATACCTGGGACGCTGGGCGGCGCGGTAGTAATGAATGCAGGCGCCTACGGCGGGGAGATGAAGGATGTCCTTATCTCGGCGGAGGTACTTGGGCGGGACGGCAGTATAAAGAATGTGACGGCCGGGGAGCTGGAACTGGGATACCGGCGGAGCATCATCCCTGAAGAAGGTTATATTGTTCTGGGAGCACAGATGAAGCTGAGAAGAGGAAAACAAGAAGAAATAAGGGGACGGATGGAGGAACTGCGCGGGAAGCGTCTGGAGAAACAGCCCCTCGAATACCCAAGCGCCGGAAGTACCTTTAAACGTCCGGAAGGATATTTCGCAGGGAAACTGATTCAGGATGCAGGACTTAAAGGATTTCGTGTCGGTGGGGCGCAGGTGTCTGAGAAACACAGCGGGTTTGTAATCAACACCGGGGACGCCTGTGCGGCGGAGATTCAGGAGCTGATACGTCAGGTGACAGCGGCGGTGAAGGAGAAGACAGGAGTTACGCTGGAACCGGAGGTCAGGAGAATAGGAGAATTTTAGGATGAGATTTGTGATCGTAACCGGAATGTCCGGGGCGGGAAAAAGTACGACGTTGAAGATGATGGAAGATATGGGATATTTCTGTGTGGATAATATGCCGATCCCATTAATGACAAAGCTGACGGAGCTTTTGCTGATACCGAACGGGGAAATCAATAAGATTGCGCTCGGTCTGGATATCCGGAGCGGTCAGAATTTAGAAGAGCTGGAAGGTGTCCTGAACAGTATGGATGCGGCCAGAATGGACTATGAGATTTTGTTTTTGGAGGCTGCGGACTCAGTGCTTATTAAGCGGTACAAGGAAACAAGGCGGAAACATCCGCTTTCCGGCGGCGGAAGGGTAGAACAGGGTATCGCCTTGGAGCGGGAGAAGATCGGGTTTCTGAAAAAGAGGGCGGATTATATCCTGGATACCAGCAGACTTCTTGTAAGAGAATTGAAGGCGAAACTGGACGAGATATTTGTGGAAGATAAGGAGTACAGAAATCTTTACATAACAGTACTCTCCTTTGGATTCAAATATGGGATTCCCAGCGACGCGGATCTGGTGTTCGACGTCCGGTTCCTGCCGAATCCTTACTATATTGATGAACTGCGTTCCCAAAGCGGCAATGACAAAGCTGTTCGTGACTATGTTATGGATAATGCTGTCGCAAAAGATTTTTTAGATAAATTATCGGACATGATTGGGTTTTTGATTCCATATTATGTAAAGGAAGGCAAACATCAGCTTGTCGTTGCCATCGGCTGTACAGGCGGAAAGCACCGCTCCGTGACGCTTACGAACGAGCTGTTTGAAAGAATGAGCGCAGGGGATGGTGCATACGGTCTTAAAAAGGAACACCGGGATATTGAAAAGGACGCGATCACAAAGGCGAAATAGTAGGAGGGGACCATGTCGTTTTCAGGGCAGGTGAAAGAAGAATTATACAGACACCTGGATAGCGCCAGGCACTGCAGAATCGCTGAAACAGCCGCGATTATCAGCTCTTGCGGAAGTATGGTACTGGAAGAAGAGGGCAGATATTCCTTGAAAATCCATACAGAAAATCCGGCAGTTGCAAGAAAATGCTTTACTTTATTGGAAAAAACCTTTAATATAAGAGCTGATATCGCAATTCGCACGAACCAAATGAAGGGAAGTGCGGCATACTTTCTGACGGTGATGAATCAGGAAGGAGCAGCACGCATACTTCAGGCTGTGAAGCTTTCGGGCATGGGAACAACGGATGAGCCGTATCTTGTCAGCAGTCTTGTAATTCGGGAGATGTGCTGTAAGAGAGCATTTTTAAGAGGAGCGTTCCTCTCGTCTGGTTCTGTAAGCGACCCGGAGAAGTCTTATCATTTTGAAATCGTGTGTACTTCAAAGGAGAAGGCGGAGCAGCTTCAGAAGGTTATGAAGTGTTTTGGGCTTGACGCAAAGATTGTACTTAGGAAAAAATCTTACGTAGTCTACTTAAAAGAGGGCAATCAGATTGCAGATATGCTGAATGTAATGGAAGCACATGTCGCGCTTATGGAATTTGAAAATGTGCGGATCGTCAAGGATATGCGCAACAGCGTGAACCGCAAGGTGAATTGTGAAACTGCGAATATCGGGAAAACGGTTTCCGCTGCCGTAAGGCAGATCGACGATATAAGATATATCCGGGAAACAAAAGGCCTTAACGAACTGCCGGAAGGATTGAAAGACATGGCCCTTACTCGTCTTGCATATCCGGAGGCATCTTTGAAAGAATTAGGCAGTCTGCTTACGCCGCCTGTCGGAAAGTCGGGCGTGAACCACAGACTGCGAAAATTAAGTGAAATAGCAGAAGAGCTAAGGGCGAAACAAGGAGGAGCAATATGATTAAGAAACCGATAACGATTCAGTTGGCAGAAGGATTAGACACCCGACCTATTGCATTGCTTGTACAGGAAGCAAGTCAGTATTCCAGCACAGTATACATAGAGGTGAAGGACAAGAAGATCAATGCCAAGAGCATTATGGGAATGATGAGTTTACGGTTGACGCCTGGCGAAGAGATAACGGTTGTAGCTAACGGTACCGACGAAGCGGAGGCTGCAGAAGGGATCGAAACATTCCTTATCAATGTGAAAAATAAATAAGCGCTCGAATCTTTATGCGTCCACTAGTGGGCGCATTCAGTGTTTATACCCAGACCAATTTTATAGGAGGAAGCAGAATGAAACAGGTATTATTTATCTATAATCCGAATGCGGGTAAGGAAATGCTGAAGCCAAAACTGGCAGATATTCTTGATATTATCGTAAAGGCGGGCTATGAGGTGACGGTTTATCCGACTCAGGAATACCGGGATGCTTATAAAAAGGTCGCGGGCATGGAGGCAAAGTACGACCGCGTCATCTGTGCAGGCGGAGACGGCACGCTGGACGAAGTGGTATCCGGTATGATGGAGCGCGAGGAGCGTATTCCGATCGGGTATATTCCGGCCGGGACAACGAATGATTTTGCGAACAGCCTTCATATACCCAAGGACATACTCCAAGCGGCGCGAACAGCGGTATCAGGAGCGGAATTTGCATGCGACGTCGGACATTTCAACAGGGATGTGTTCGTATATATAGCGGCGTTCGGGTTGTTTACGGATGTTTCCTATGAGACAAAACAGGAAATGAAGAATGTCCTGGGGCATCTGGCTTATCTGCTGGAAGGGATAACCAGGATTTTTGATATTCCGTCTTATCGGATCAAAGTTTCCCACGACTCGGAAGAGTTTGAGGATGAATTTATCTTTGGAATGGTGACAAACTCACGTTCGGTCGGAGGGTTTCGCAATATGATAGGGAAAAATGTCGTATTCGACGACGGGGAATTTGAGGTGACCCTAATCAAAACGCCCAAAAATATTCTTGCTCTTCAGGAAATTGTTGCGGCTCTTCTCATCGAACAGATAGACAGCAAATATATGTACAGTTTTAAGACTGGAAAGATTCGTGTCGAGTCCTTGGAGGAGATTCCTTGGACTTTGGACGGCGAATACGGCGGCCAGCATGATGATGTAAGGATATGGGATAATAGGAAAGCGTTAAAAATTATTGTTCCGGAAAAGTATGTGGATAATCTGTCTCAGGATGGGATAGAGCGCGTCAAGAAGCAAAAAGAAGCAGAAGAAGCAGAATGGCTTAAGCTGAGTACAAATGTTTAAAGTAATTCAAAAAAATATAAAAAAACTCTTGTATATTTTTTGAAAATGGGGTACAATGTCCAAGTGAGATATTCTGGCCCCCTGGTCAAGCGGTCAAGACGCGACCCTCTCACGGTCGAATCAGGGGTTCGATTCCCCTGGGGGTCAGCCTATTTTAAAGCCATTGAAGAAAGTGGAGGGATTTCAATGTTAGTACCAGCAAAAGAGATGCTGCAAAAGGCAAAAGCAGGACATTATGCTGTGGGTCAGTTTAACATTAACAATCTGGAATGGACAAAGTGTATTCTGACAGCGGCAGAAGAGACAAAGTCACCGGTCATTCTTGGAGTGTCGGAAGGCGCAGGAAAGTATATGGCGGGCTACAAGACAGTAGTCGGTATGGTGAATGGAATGCTGGAAGAGATGGGAATTACGGTTCCGGTAGCTCTTCACTTGGATCATGGCAGTTATGAAGGATGTATGAAGTGTATTGAAGCTGGATTTTCATCCATTATGTTCGACGGGTCTCATTATCCGATCGAAGAGAATGTTGCGAAGACAAAAGAACTTGTAGCAATCTGCAAGGAAAAAGGTCTCTCTCTGGAAGCAGAGGTCGGGGCGATCGGCGGAGAAGAAGACGGAGTTGTCGGAATGGGTGAATGTGCGGATCCGCAGGAATGCAAGATGGTTGCTGATTTGGGCGTTGATTTTTTGGCGGCGGGAATCGGTAATATTCATGGAAAATATCCTGCAAACTGGCAGGGGCTTAGCTTTGAAACTCTGGATGAGATTCAGAAACTTACCGGAGAACTTCCGCTTGTTCTGCATGGCGGAACAGGAATTCCGGATGATATGATTAAGAAAGCGATTGATTTAGGCGTATCTAAAATTAATGTAAATACAGAGTGCCAGTTAGTATTTGCGGAGGCAACCCGCAAGTATATTGAAGCAGGCAAGGATCAAGAAGGTAAGGGTTATGACCCGCGTAAGCTTTTAAAGCCGGGAAGTGAAGCTATTATTGCCAAAGTAAAGGAAAAGATGGAATTGTTTGGTTCGGTAGGACAGGCATAATCCTAATATGAAAGAGAAAAGGTTAAGAAGGAGTTTTGCGAAGGCAAGACTCCTTTTTCAATGAATAAGCGATAACACGGGGGACCTGATTTTAGATCGCCTGACGGCGATGGGACTGGAGGTAAGCATGAGTAAGGGATTTAATGTGGCGGAAATATTTGGAGAAAATGTTTTTAATGATGCAGTCATGCAGGAGCGGCTGCCTAAAAAGACTTACAGCGAGCTTAAAAAAACGATCGAAGAAGGAAAAGAACTGCAGGGAGCAATGGCGGACGTCATCGCGCATGAGATGAAGGAGTGGGCGATCGAGAAGGGAGCGACGCATTATTCCCATTGGTTCCAGCCGTTGACCGGAGCGACAGCGGAGAAGCATGATTCGTTCATCTCTGCGCCGAAATCAAACGGAAAGGTGTTGATGGAATTTTCTGGAAAAGAGCTGATCAAAGGGGAACCAGACGCCTCTTCCTTTCCGTCCGGCGGGCTTCGTTCGACATTTGAGGCGAGAGGATATACGGCATGGGACTGTACGTCTCCGGCGTTTGTGAAGAAAAATCCAGAAGGAAAAGGGGCGATCCTCTATATCCCCACCGCTTTTTGTTCTTATAAAGGGGAGGCTCTTGACCAGAAGACGCCTCTTCTGCGCTCTATGGAGGCGATCAATAAACAGTCTGTCCGTTTACTGCGTTTGTTCGGCAATACGTCGTCCAAGAGGGTTGTGCCGTCAGTCGGTGTGGAGCAGGAATACTTCCTGGTAGACCGGGAGATGTATTTGAAGCGAAAAGATCTGGTATTTGCGGGAAGGACTCTTTTTGGGGCGAACCCACCGAAAGGGCAGGAATTGGACGACCATTATTTTGGGGCGATCCGTGAGAGAATCGCCGCATTTATGAAAGAAGTCAATGAAGAGCTTTGGAAAATGGGCGTCTCCGCAAAGACACAGCATAATGAAGTGGCTCCTGGACAGCATGAGATTGCGCCGATCTATTCCCAATGCAATGTGGCGGTGGACCACAACCAGCTTGTGATGGAAACATTAAAACAGGTGGCATACCGGCACGGCCTGCACTGTCTTCTCCACGAGAAACCTTTTGACGGAGTAAATGGATCCGGGAAGCATAATAACTGGTCTTTGGTAACGGATGATGGAATCAATATACTTGACCCTGGAAAAACTCCGCATGAGAACATACAGTTCCTGTTGGTCTTGACCTGTATTCTGCGGGCTGTAGACCGTCATGCAGAGCTTTTGCGGGAATCAGCGTCTGATGTGGGAAACGATCATCGTCTAGGGGCAAATGAAGCTCCTCCGGCAATTATTTCTGCCTATCTTGGAGAACAGCTTGAGGATGTTCTGGCGCAGCTTATCAGTACTGGTGAAGCGGCCCATAGCCTGAAAGGCGGAAAACTCCATACAGGAGTCAGGACGCTGCCGGATTTTGCAAAAGATGCGACAGACCGGAATAGAACCTCTCCTTTTGCATTTACTGGAAATAAATTTGAATTTAGAATGGTAGGTTCCAGGGATTCTGTAGCGGCGCCGAATGTGGTGCTGAATACGATTGTGGCGGAAGCGTTCTCAGATGCGTGCGATTATCTGGAGGCAGCGGAAGACTTTCAGATAGGGGTGCATGACCTGATCAAGCAGTATGCATCAGAGCACCAGAGAATCGTGTTCAATGGGAACGGATACTCTGAAGCATGGGTCGAGGAGGCAAAAAGGCGAGGACTTCCGAATATTCGGACGATGGTCGAGTCTATCGAATATCTGACAACGGAAGATACAGTAAAGATGTTTGAAAAATTCGATGTATTCAGCCGCGCGGAGCTGGAATCTAGAGCGGAGATCAAATATGAAACATACTCCAAGGCAATTAATATTGAATCGCGTTCCATGATCGATATTGCGAGCAAACATATCATTCCGGCGGTTATTAAGTACGTTACATCGCTTGCGGTTTCTATTAATCAGGTGCGCGCAGCGTGTCCCGCCGCTTGCGTGGACGTGCAGGAGGAACTGCTGGTCAAGTCTTCCGCGCTTCTTAGCGAATCTAGGAAGGCGCTGGAAAAACTGGAGGATCTGACAGAAGAGGTGGCAAAGAAGGAGGACGGCAGGGAGAAGGCGTTTTTCTTCATGCAGCAAGTCGTCCCGGCTATGGAAGCGCTGAGAAAACCGGTAGACGAACTTGAAATGATTGTGGATAAAAGTATGTGGCCTATGCCGTCCTACGGGGATCTCTTGTTTGAGGTATAAAAGACGCCCTTGTTGCGTTCAATAATTTCGGCGGCGGGAAAGGGGAAGATCTAATGAATAAGGTAGAATTTATAGAAGGGCTTAAAAGGGCGCTTGAGATGAAGACGGCTCCTCAGACTGTGCGGGAGAATACAGACTATTACAACCAATATATAGAGGATGAGATGAGGAAAGGCAGGAGTGAACAGGAAGTTGTGGAAGAACTTGGCGATCCTTGGGTGATTGCCAAAACGATTATCGATATGCAGGGAACACAGGAGAATGTTGAGTCTGTTCATTACGACAGCCCTTATCCTCGGCGCAAAAGACACAGGAATACGGAAAATAGTGCGAGAACCTTTATGATTGATACTTGGTGGAAAAGACTTCTTTTGATGGTCTGCATAATCGGCGTTTTGTTTATTGTGTTTGCTATTATTACTGGTATCATAAGTCTAATTGCGCCCATTGTGATACCGATACTGTGTGTTGCGATAATTATAAGAATATTCTCGAACAGGCGGTGAAAACGTCAGGAGAATAGAATCGCCTGGAAGACTATTGAAAGTCGGTCACTATGCGTTTGCAAAGTAAAAGACCGGTAGGGGAGCTACCGGTCTTTTGAGGGGAGTATAAATAATTAATAAGGGGTTGTAGGAAGTCTCCTTCCTACGACTAATAGTATAATATAGATTGGAAAAAAAAGCAAGTTAAAAATAAAAGAAAAATGAAAGAATTGTGAAACTTCTTAAGAGTTTCTTGCGCCATGCATAAAACATGGATTTTGAAGGATACTATGTTTGTACTAAAAAGTGTTAGGAGGAAATTCAAATGGCAAAGAATTATAATGCTTCAGACAACAGTACAAACAAGAATTCATATTCTTCATATGGAAACGAGCGTAACAGCTCAAATGCTTCTGACAAGAATGCATCAAATAAGAACGCATCCAACAAGAATGCGTCCAACAAGAATGCTTCTAACAAGAATGCAAGCAATCAGAACAAGAATATGAACGAGAGCAACAACTACTAGTACAGAAAATGCAAGAAAGCGGTTTCTCCCAAAATGGAGGGAGGAACCGTTTTCTTGTGCTTATACAGCATTTATATAGGAAGAGTTTGATATTATATTTGACAAAAGGGTACGGCATAAGTATACTTTAAAGGCAGAAGACGGCAGTTTTGGAGGGTGGTATATGGGAAGAATGGAACTGATCGTGCCTTGTCATTTTGGCTTGGAGTCGGTGCTTAAACGGGAGATAACAGATCTTGGATATGAAATTTCTTCTGTGGAAGACGGAAGGGTCTGTTTTTGGGGAGATGCGCAGGCGGTTTGCGCGGCAAATATATTTTTGAGGACAGCGGAGAGAATATTGATTAAGGTAGGAACTTTTCGCGCAGAATCTTTCGATGAATTGTTTGAAGGGACGAAGAGTCTTCCGTGGGAGAATTATGTCACCCAGAACGGGAAGTTCTGGGTCACGAAGGCGGCGTCTGTTAAGAGCAAACTGTTTAGCCCCTCAGATATCCAGTCCATTATGAAGAAGGCCATTGTCGAGAGGCTGAAGAATAAATATAAAATGGAATGGTTCCCCGAGGACGGGGCGGCGTATCCTATCCGGGTATTTTTAATGAAAGATATTGTGACGGTCGGCATTGATACTTCCGGGGTATCCCTTCACAAGCGCGGCTATCGACAAATGACGGTGAAAGCGCCTATTACAGAGACGCTTGCCGCGGCTCTGATCATGCTGACGCCATGGAAGCGGGACCGGATTCTGGTGGATCCGTTCTGCGGGAGCGGAACATTTGTAATCGAAGCGGCAATGATGGCGGCAAGGATCGCACCGGGAATGAATCGTTCTTTTACAGCAGAGGCATGGGAGAACCTGATTCCCAAAAAGTCGTGGTATGATACGATAGACGAGGCAAATGATCTGGCAGACAGAGAGATTGAGGCGGATATCCAGGGATACGATATTGATCCGGCGGCCTTGCGGGCGGCAAGGCAGAATGCCAGAGACGCAGAAGTAGATCACCTGATACATTTTCAAGAGCGGGCGGTAAAGGAACTGCGGCATCCGAAGAAGTATGGATTCATCATTACGAATCCCCCATATGGGGAACGGCTTGAGGAGAAAGAGGCGCTTCCTGGATTGTACCGAGAGTTTGGCGAGAGTTTCCGTACTCTTGACTCATGGTCCGCTTATATGATCACGAGCTATGAAGACGCGCAGAGGTATTTTGGGCGGCAAGCGGATAAGAACCGGAAAATATATAATGGAATGCTCAAGACATATTTTTATCAGTTTTTAGGACCGAAGCCGCCAAGACGAACAAGAGAGAAAGAGTGAGATAAATGAAGGTTATTTTTGCAACTGGGAACAGCGGGAAGATGGAGGAGATCCGTACCATTATGTCGGATCTGGGAATCGAAGTTTTGTCCATGAAAGAAGCTGGAGTAGAAGTGGACGTCGTGGAAGACGGAAAAACTTTCGAGGAGAATGCCATGATTAAAGCGTCGGCAATCGCCGCTCTTGCGCAGGTCAAGGAGATGCGTGCCGTGGTGATGGCGGATGATTCCGGTCTGGAAATCGACTATTTGGGAAAAGAGCCGGGGGTCTATTCGGCGCGGTATGCCGGGAGGGAAACTTCTTATGACATTAAAAATCATTTGCTGCTTTCGCGTATGAAAGGAGTGCCGGACGAGGAGAGAACAGCTCGCTTCGTGTGTGCGATCGCAGCAGTTTTTCCTGATGGGAGCCGGGAAGTAGTACGGGGTACGATGGAAGGAAGGGTAGCATATGAACCCGCCGGAGAAAATGGGTTTGGATATGATCCCATCTTCTATCTCCCGGAGTATGGCTGTACTTCGGCCCAGCTCTCTCCGGAAAAAAAGAATGAGATCAGCCACAGGGGAAAAGGGCTGAGAATGATGCGGGATGTCATGGAGAGGAAGTTATGAGAGTATTGATTGTGAGCGACACACATGGACGCCATGACGGATTGGAGAAGGCGCTTGAAAAGGCGGGGAAGATCGACTGCCTTGTCCATTTGGGGGATACGGAAGGCGGGGAGCATTTTATTGAGGCGGTTGCCGGCTGCCCGACTTATATTGTCGCAGGAAACAATGATTTTTTCTCAGATATGCTTCAGGAGATGGAGATTTACTTTGGAAAAAAGAAAGTTTTCATGACACATGGACACTATTATTATGTTACATTAGGACCAGAACGTATTCTGGAAGAAGGCATTTCCAGAGACGCAGATATCATCATGTTCGGGCATACGCATAGGCCGTATCTGGAAACGGTCGGGGATGTAACGATCCTTAATCCCGGAAGTCTGTCCTATCCTCGGCAGGAGGGGCGTAAGGGCAGTTTCATTATTATGGAGATAGATGAAGAGGGGAACACCTCATTCGAGATTCAGTATATATAGCAGTATATGGCAGTCCAGGCCTTCAGTACAAAAACAGGATGTGAAATCAGGCTGAAGGTCCGGCTGAAATATACAAAATAATTGTTGACAAGACCGTAGTGTTATTATATAATGATTAATGCGTTACGGGAACAGGAGAAGAAAGGAATAACGGGGTGTGGCTCAGCTTGGCTAGAGCGCCTGGTTTGGGACCAGGAGGTCGCA
>CAMNWW010000032.1 GCA_946566415.1 uncultured Lachnospiraceae bacterium
ACAATATCTCCACTATATTCTTTCCGGTCAATAAACACATCCCTGTCGTTTCCCTTGAATACAGCACATTGAATTGTCGCCTGTGGGAACAAATTGTGAGTCATAAGGATAAATGCATTGGTGGGATAATATTCATCTCCTCGTTTTGCCAAAAATCCCCAACCAAGCAGATTCTGCCTTGTCAAACGTGGAATCCTTTCTGCCGCCTCCTCAGATTTACAGTGTTCTACTGCATACTGATACATTCCCTTACGGAGCTAAGACTGCTTATGTGGACGAAGTCCCTGCTTCGCAGGCCTAATATGGATTTGCAGACATCTCTTACATGCAAGCATGACGAGTTTGTCTGCAAATCCATATTGACTGTAAATAGTAACAAAAGGGTAAACAGATTTTGGTAAACAGATTTTTTATTTTTTTCTTGACATATCCTTTCTTTGTGTTGTATAATAATTTTTGTTGTAAAGCAGAAATATTTTGCAGCACATGTGCGCTTAGCTCAGCTGGATAGAGCGTTTGGCTACGGACCAAAAGGTCGGGGGTTCGAATCCTCTAGCGCACGGTTTAAAAAAGGAAGCATCGCAGTATAAACTGTAGATGCTTCTTTTTTTGAACCATTCTTTGTGTTACAATTCGTTTATCGTATCCGTGATCGCCATATTCCGGATCCGTTTTGCCGGAGCGTACACTGCTGCCGCAGCGCAAGCCGTCACGAACACAACTATCCCGCACAGTATTACGATCGGCGGACGCCATATCGTACCAAAATACCTTGCGATCAGCAGGGTATGCAGGAAATAGCTGAATGGAAGACCGAGCCCGCAGCCAACCACCAGACCGGATACAGCATAGGTGAATGCCTCTGCGGTTATCATCCTCGTAAGCTGTCTGCTGTCCATGCCAACGGCCCTCATAGCTCCATATTGCTTTGTCCTGGCTGCCACACTGATAGAGATACTGTTGATGATGTAAAACATAGTAACCATTCCAATAATCACCAAAAAACCATATACTCCTGCCTGCATTGCCATGTAAGTAGTGGTATTTTCCTGGACGCTTTCCCTGGCATCTGAAAAAATGATATCGCTCCCGGCGAATTTACTGATCTGCCGTACCGTCTCATCATTCGCGTTTCCGTCAAGCTGCACGCCGATCATCGTAAGACCCCGCTCTCCTGTCAGCCTTTCAAAGGTTTCCTGGGAACAGATGACAAGCAGTTCGCTGGGAAACAAGCTGCTGGATACAGAGCAGGTGATCTCAACCTCTTTTCCGTCGATCTGAACCTTATCCCCAACTTTCAAAGGATTATCTTTATTATAAACAGTCGCAACCTTATCGCTGTCTCCGTAAATGTCCGACAGATTCCCTTCCACTACATTTTCTTTTGCACTTTCCAGGAGATACTCGTCATAGGATTCCAAATTGACATGGCCAATTCCCTGCCGCGAAGAAGTTGCCGCAATATTGTCCAGATATGAAGTGCCAAAGACATTCTTCACACCGGAGATTCTCTTAACCTCTTCTTTTGTACCCTGTTCAAGCGCCAGTGCATTAGCATAGCCATTCAGCGTAATATCCGGCTGCCATGATTTCAGGTCGGGCAGTAGTCCACGTGCAAAGTCCAGGCCGATCGAAAAGCATAAGACCAGTATGATCGTGAGTGCAAAGGAAGCTGTCATAAGGAACCAGTTCTTTCTGGACCCCGTCGCATGATGAATGCCTAATATACTTTCTATTTTTCTGCCTTTCCGCCTTATTACGCGTCGTTTCGAGGACGTTAATTCTGAATTTCCGGAAACCGCCGACATGGGGGATACTTTGGCGGCCCGTTTTGCAGGAGCCTGCGCCGCCAGCAAAACGGTTATGATTCCGACCAGCACACCGCTTATCAGACCGACAGGACTTACGGATAATATCCGTACAGTGGCAAATTCGCCCCCAATGCCGTAATGCATGTATGCGCATATTCCCCAACTGGCCAGCGTTCCCAGAACCACCCCGACAGGAACCGCGTTTTTACACCAGTTCAATGCTTCCAGCCGCACGAAGCGGACGATTTGCTGACGGCTCGCACCGATACAGCGCATCATACCGAAAAATTTTATCCGCTGGGAAACGTTACTATTCAGACTTCCGGAAATCATCAATACGCCGGCCAGCAATACCATAACAAACAGCACAGCCGCTATTCCATATACATTCCGGATGGACTGATTCCGGCTTTGTCCTGAAAGCCCCATCGTAGCGGTATTTTCAGAGATGCTTTCTTCCGCCAGATCATATTTCTGCTGAATTTCCGAAACCGCATCGGACGCATCGGACGCATCCGACGCCTTTTGAAACTGTATATAGCAGGATGGATGCTCTTCAACCGCATTTGCCTCCATTATTGCATGGAACGCATCTCTTGTCATATACACGGCGACCATATACGTCTGTCCCTGGTAATACTCTCTGTCATCCGACCCAAAACCAGATACGGTAAATTCAGTATCCCCTGCAGGAGTATGCACGGTTACTTGGTCGCCCAGCCGTACGTCCAAAGCAAGTCCCGCGTTATCGCTAAGCATTACTTCCCTCCCGC
Source organism: uncultured Lachnospiraceae bacterium (assembly GCA_946566415.1). Lineage (GTDB taxonomy): Bacteria > Bacillota > Clostridia > Lachnospirales > Lachnospiraceae > Allocoprococcus. The sequence continues at coordinate 2,585 of CAMNWW010000032.1, forward strand.
TTTGCGGAAGCCTGCCTTCTTCAAGTGCGTTTACAAGCTGTGCTATATACGTTTCATCCACACCATACAAAGCCGCCTTTCTCCCGCCGATCTCATAGGGCTTATCCGCGTCCGTGTTGAAGGAATCCGCCCAGCCGATCCCCTTGACATCGGAACGTCTTCCGAGCTCATCTACAGCGTCCTGCGGAATATTGTCAAGCTTTATATGCCAGTTTCCGTGTTTTTCCTGCATGGTCCCGCTATTTGACTGAATGAGCATATCTGCTACGCTGAAAATTGCGGTTACAAGAAATACTGAAATAATAATACACAGAAGTGTCATACGATTCTGGCGTCTGTGTACACGCGCAGAAACCGGAATAAGGCTAAGATAACTTTTCATTCTCCGCACCTCCCAAAATCTGTCAGTTCCCCGTCCGATACCTGCAGGATACGGTCCGCCTTCTGTGCAATCCCCCGGCTGTGGGTGATCATAATAATCGTCTGCTCATAATTTCTTGACGCTTCTTTTAGAAGAGCAATTACCTCTCTGCTGTTCTGCGTGTCCAGATTCCCTGTCGGTTCGTCGGCCAGAATCAGAGCAGGACGAGTGATCAGCGCCCTCCCGATCGCCACTCTCTGCTGCTGTCCGCCTGACAGCTGGCTTGGCAGATGATGCCGGCGTTCCCGAAGGTTTAATACCGCCAACAGCTCTTCCAGATATCTCCTGTCTGGTTTCTGGTAATCAAGCAGCACCGGAAAAATGATATTCTGCTCAACCGTCAGTTCAGGAATCAGATTAAAGCTCTGGAAAATGAATCCGATATTCCTGCGGCGGAAAACCGTAAGGTTTCTCTCTTTCATTGCAAAGATATCTTTGCTGTCAATATAGACCTTTCCGAAGCTAGGCGTATCCAGCGCACCGATCATATTAAGAAGAGTGCTCTTTCCGGATCCTGATTCTCCGACGATCGCGACGAATTCTCCTTTCATCACCGAAAAGCTTACACTTCTAAGAGCCTGTACGGCAACGTCCCCTTCTCCGTAGGTTTTGGAAACTGATTTTACTTCCAGCAAATTCATAAATAAAACACCTCTTTCTCCATATATTATTGGACGAACTCCTTCTTCCCGCAGAGTATGTATTACGTATGTTCTGCGGATATAAAAATTCGTACATTGAAAATGAATTAAGAAATTCATTTCCGATGTACGAAAAACATACCACTTCAACCCTACTGCAGCATTACAATCATCCTACAATTTTGTAGGAATTATTACAACAACTCTCAAAGGCTGGCAAAATTTACATAGAATGTTGTTCCAGTCCCCAATTCGCTGTCAGCCACAATGCTTCCCCCATGTGCTTCAATAATAGACTTCGCAAGAGGCAGTCCGAGCCCAATCCCCTGTTTATCCTTAGAATACCGGCTTCGGTAAAACCTTTTAAAAATATAGTATAAATCTTCCGGATGAATCCCGCTCCCGTTATCCTTTATAATAATCTGAAGCGATGAAGCTGAATGCTTCCATTCAATCCTGACAAAATCTCCTTTTTCCGTATGATCCAAAGCATTTTTAACAATGTTAACCATTGCCTCCATCAGCCAGTTACGGTCGCAGACAAAATCTACTGCTTCGTCTCCATGGAGGATAATCTTCTTTCCTTCCTGTCCGGCGCGGAAAGAAAATCGTTTTTTAATACGCTCCATCATCTCGGATATATTTTCCCTCTCCTTCGCCATCACGATCATACCCGCGTCAAATTTCGATATCTTCAGCAGGTTCTGCACCAAAGTTTCTACCCTTTCCAATTCCTGTTCAGATAGCTCGGCAAACTCCTTGACTGCCGACGGATTCCTGGCCTCTCCCTGCAAAATTCCGTTATAAATATTTAAGGCGGCCAGAGGGGTCTTTAACTGATGGGAAATATCTGATATCGTGTTTTTTAAAAACTCCTTTTCCCTCCCCTCATTCTCAATATGGGCGTTCAGAATAGATACTAAAGAATTTACCTCATGGAACAGTCTGTACAGTTCACCCTCATCATAGCATTCAATCCGTGCGTCTTCGCTCCCGGAAATATATTCCCTGATCTGCTCCACCGCATTTTCCATAATCTCATTTTGATCTTTAAAATAACTATAGCAGGCCGCCAGAATCAACGCCCCCATGCACAAAGCGGCGCTTCCAATATAAAGCGCCGGCCATTCCATTTCAAATTGTATAATGATAACAAAAATTAACGAAAACCCCGTGATGTACGACAGAATTTTATAGAACAGCACCTTAATTTTTCGATTTGCCAGTATCTTCATCATGCGCTGCAACATATGTTCCGTTTACCTTTCCTTTACTCTCTGCCCTTATCCGCCGTATTCCACTTATATCCCATGCGGCGGACAGTTACAATTTTTTCCGGCTTTCCGGGGTCATCCTCAATTTTTGTACGGAGTCTCCTTATATACACTGTCAAAGTATTATTATCTACATAATTTTCATTACAATCCCACAGCCTGTTTAAAATCTGTTCCGGTGAAAGTACGATATCGGGATTTTCCATGAACAGGCACAAAAGCTTATATTCACTTGCCGTCAAGTCAATCGGTTTGCCTTTTTTACAGACTTCTCCTTTTACCAGCTCCACCCTGATATCATTTGAATTTAGTTCAGGGCTTTCCTGGCTGAAATTGCTGCTTCGGCGGAGCAGTGCGTTAACCCTGGACAGAAATACCGCCAGCTTGAACGGCTTTGTAATATAATCGTCACCGCCGATATCAAGCCCCATGATCATATCCGTCTCTTCATCCGCGGCGGTTAAAAACATAATCGGAACTTTAGAGGTCAGCCGCATCTTTTTACACAAATCAAATCCCGAACCGTCAGGGAGAGAGACATCCAAGATGACCAGATCATATTTTCCGTCAGACCAGAGCGCGCCCGCTTCCAGGCTTGTGCGGGCAACGTCTATCCCGTACCCTTCCCTTTTGACGGCAAACGAAAGCCCGCCGATTAAACTCAAGTCGTCCTCCACCAGCAGGATCTGTTTCATTGAATTATCTCCTCTCCCCGAATTTTCTCAATCAAGTGTCCCTTATTTTTCCCCGTTTGCGCTCCGATGGCAGGCACCGCCGCAATGCGCACAGTCACCGCAGCATTTACCTGATTTTTTATCCTTATAAATACTTCTGCCCGCCAGCGCCGCAAGCGTCAGGACAATCATTCCAACAACCAAAGTTCCCATATTAAGCTTTCGCCATTCCTTTCATATGAACTTTCAACGCCTGGCTCTCCTTGTGCGGACGGAACAAGAGCCATAAGAAACCGACCGCCAATAATGCCGCTATAGCAGTCCACACTGTGAACGTCCCGCCTGCCAAAAATGTTCCCAGTTGATAAATGCAAAGTGATACGACATACGCAAGCCCGGTCTGATACCCGATCGCGAACCAGGTCCATTTTGCGTTGTTCATCTCCCGTTTGATAGCTCCGATCGCCGCAAAGCACGGCGCGCAAAGGAGGTTGAATACCAGGAAGGAGTATGCCGAAAACGCTGTAAAGCTTGCCGCAAGCGTTCCCCATATCTCCTCTCCGTCCTCCGCGACTTCCGCAAATCCATAAAGAACGCCGAAGGTACCGACGACATTTTCCTTCGCGATCAGCCCTGTAATCGCCGCTACCGCCGCTTTCCAGTCTCCCCATCCCAGCGGGACAAAGATCCATGCAATCAGGCTGCCAAGTCCGGCAAGCAGAGAATGATCCATATCCTCAACCATGCCGAAGCCTCCGCCTTCCATGCCGAAGCTCTGCAGGAACCAAACAAGAATCGTGGACAGGAGAATGATCGTTCCCGCTTTTTTAATGAAGGACCATCCGCGTTCCCACATACTTCTCAGCACGTTGCCCACGGTCGGCATATGGTATGCAGGCAGCTCCATGACAAAGGGAGCCGGATCGCCCTCGAACATTTTCGTCTTCTTTAAAATGATACCGGAGCAGATGATTGCAGCGATCCCTACAAAGTACGCGCTCGGCGCTACCCATGCCGCACCGTCGAACAGCGCTCCGGCGATCAAAGCAATAATCGGAAGCTTTGCTCCGCAGGGTATAAACGTCGTCGTCATGATCGTCATCTTACGGTCACGGTCATTTTCGATCGTTCTCGACGCCATGACTCCCGGAACCCCGCATCCTGTGCCGATCAGCATCGGAATGAAGGATTTACCGGAAAGCCCGAACCGGCGGAAAATCCGGTCCATGATAAACGCGATACGCGCCATATAACCGCATGCCTCCAAAAAAGCGAGGAACAGGAACAGTACCAGCATCTGCGGTACGAATCCAAGAACAGCGCCGACTCCGCCGATAATGCCGTCCAGGATGAGCCCCTGCAGCCAGTCTGCACAATTTACAGATGTCAGCGCTCCTTCGACCGCCGGAGGTATGACCTCGCCAAACAGGACGTCGTTTGTCCAGTCCGTCAGGAATCCTCCCACTGTCGTAACTGATACATAGTACACGAGGAACATGACCGCCGCGAAAATCGGAAGAGCCAAAAAACGGTTTGTAACAATCCGGTCAATTTTATCCGAGGTCGTCATCGCCGACTTATGGTTCTTTTTATAACAATCGTCAATAATGGACGAAATATAAGTATATCTTTCATTTGTAATAATACTTTCTGCGTCGTCATCCATCGTTTTTTCCAGATCCGAAATAATAGACTCAACATCCGGCGCCGCACCCATTGCCTGTATTATCTTATCGTCCCGCTCGAACAATTTTACCGCATAAAAACGTTTCTGCCTTTCAGGAATAGAGAAATCGAGCTGTTCTTCGATTCTCTCCAGCGCGCTCTCCACTTCGCCGCTGAATCTGTGAACCGGCGCCGACGCATTCTTATTCATAGCAATCCGAACCGCTTTTTCTGCCGCCGCCTCGATTCCTTCATTTTTCAGAGCGGAAATTTCGGCCACCTCGCAGCCCAGCTTTTCAGAAAGTTTCCTTACATTGATGGAATCGCCGTTTTTCCGTACTACGTCCATCATATTGACTGCCATAACGACTGGAATCCCCAATTCCATAAGCTGCGTGGACAGATACAGATTACTCTCCAGATTCGACCCGTCCACGATGTTAAGGATCGCATCCGGCTGTTCCGTAATGAGGTAATTCCTCGCCACAACCTCCTCCAACGTGTAAGGAGAAAGAGAATATATCCCCGGAAGATCCATAATTACCACATCTTTATGGGTTTTCAGCTTCCCTTCCTTTTTCTCCACCGTAACCCCCGGCCAGTTCCCAACGAATTGGTTCGACCCAGTCAGCGAATTGAATAATGTCGTCTTCCCACTGTTTGGGTTTCCTGCAAGCGCAATTTTTATTGCCATTTTACTTCCTCCTTTTCTCTTCCTGTTAATTCATCAAAATTAGTTGCGTCTAACCAACGCGCGTCAAAAAAATTAGCATGCGCTAACTTGTTGCAAAACTTTACTGCACCTCTATCATCTGTGCATCTTCTTTTCTGAGTGAAAGTTCATATCCCCTGACGGTCACCTCAACCGGGTCCCCGAAAGGAGCCACCTTCCGTACAAAAACCTTCGTTCCTTTCGTAATTCCCATGTCCATAATCCGGCGGCGGACCGCACCTTCTCCATGGATTTTCACTACCGATACAGACTGGCCGCATCCTGTCTCGCGCAAACTCTGCATAACTGCTCTCCTTCCTCTGCTTTTTATTCTCCTGCTGAACTAGACCATAATCTTATTTGCCATTTCCCTGCTGATCGCAATGCGCGACTCCTTGATGTTCACAATAACATTCCCCTTGTTCTCGGACACTATTGTCACATCAGAGCCTGCCACGAATCCCAGATTCTCCAGGAAACGCCGGATATCCTCTTTTCCACCGACACGTTTAATACTGCATGCTTCCCCTGTTTTCATCATCGTAAGCGGCATCATACACCCTCCTTTTTCGCTGATTCTTCCATAAGCTGCATTTCGAGTGAGTCCAGACTAACACCTTTTCTCTAAAAAGGGTTAGTACCTTCTAACCAACAATAAGTTAGCACTATCTAACCTTTTTGTCAATAACTTTCTTCATAACTTTTTTGATATTTTTTATGATTTGAGTTTTCCGCCAGAATATGCTATATTACAAAGTAAACACAGAATCTACTGCTATATGATAGGAGATATGGTCTATGAAAATACAGGAATCCGCTGAAAATTACCTGGAGACAATTCTGATCTTAAGCAAAAGGCTGGGGCAGGTCCGCTCTATTGATATCGCAACAGAGCTGAATTTTTCCAAGCCCAGCGTCAGCGTGGCAATGAAGAACCTGCGGCTGAACGGATATATCATTATGAGCAACGAGGGGTACATCGCACTGACAGAAGCGGGTCGTTCCATCGCAGAAATGATCTATGAACGCCACACTCTCCTGTCAAGCTGGCTTGAATCCCTAGGTGTAGATCCACAAGTCGCCGTAGAGGACGCCTGCCGGATCGAACACGTAATCAGCGCGGAAAGCTTTGACGCCATCAAGCAGCATGTCCGCAAATATAGCCCCGAAAACGCCCCTCTTTCTTAAGCATAAGACATCAATAGCTAGCCGAGCGCGACATCCAGGATCATCATAAGTGCAAATCCCGCGGCAAATCCGATCGTCGCTATGTTGGAATGTTCGCCCTCGGCGGATTCAGGTATCAGTTCCTCCACCACCACATATATCATGGCGCCGGCTGCAAATGACAAAAGGTATGGCAGCACCGGTTCGATAAAGGATGCCAGAAGGAGCGTCAGAACGGCGCCCGCCGGTTCCACGATCCCGGAAGCCGCGCCGTAAAAGAATGCCCTTATCCTGCTGACCCCAGTACTTTTCAGCGGCATGGATATAATCGCACCCTCCGGGAAATTCTGAATCGCGATCCCCAGCGCAAGCGCAGACGCCCCGGCCATGGTAATCCCCGCATTTTTCTCAAGCACTCCTGCAAAAACAACGCCTACCGCCATCCCTTCCGGAAGGTTGTGGAGTGTTACCGCAAAAATCAGCATCGTAGTTTTAGAAAACGTACTCTTGATCCCTTCCGGCTCGTCACTCCCAAGATGCAGATGCGGGACCGCCCAGTCCATGAAAAGCAGGAACGCGATTCCAAGGAGGAATCCAACTGCCGCCGGAACAAAAGCAAACTTTCCCATTCCTTCCGCCATATCCATCGCCGGAATCAAAAGCGACCAGACCGAGGCCGCTACCATGACCCCGGATGCAAATCCCAGCAAGCTTTTCTGTAGCAGAGGCTTCATCTCTTGTTTCAAGAAAAATACACTCGCCGCTCCTAAGACAGTTCCGGCAAAAGGTATCATAATTCCAATGAATAAATTCATATTAATCCTTCCCTCTCCATTTTAACAGTTCTCCGCTATTTTATCGATCAAACGCACCGTATCCTCCCACCCGATACATGGATCTGTAATGGATTTCCCATATTCCATATTTCCGTCGATCTCCTGACGTCCTTCCAGCAGATAGCTTTCCACCATCACGCCCTTCACTAATTTTTTCAATTCCGGGTCATGCTGCCTTGTATGCAGCACTTCGTTGACAATCCGAATCTGCTGCTTATACTGTTTATTCGAGTTAGAATGGTTCGCATCCACGATCACGGCAGGATTCTGCAGCGCTTTTTGTGAATACATATTCTGGAGACGTTTCAGATCCTCATAGTGGTAGTTTGGAATCGCCGTCCCATACTTGTCCACCCCGCCGCGAAGGATTACATGAGCGAGTTTATTCCCCTCTGTAGTCACGTCCTGCCCCCGGTAAATAAATCGATGAGGATGCTGCGCCGCCACTACGGAATTGAGCATCACGGACAGATCTCCACTGGTAGGATTCTTCATCCCGATCGGAATATCCATTCCGCTTGCCGTCAAACGGTGCTGCTGATTTTCTACAGATCTTGCGCCGATCGCCTCGTAAGAAAGGATGTCGTCCAGATAACTCCTGTTTTCCGGATACAGCATCTCGTCCGCCGCTGTAAGATAAGTCTCTTCCATTGCCCGGATATGCATCTTCCGGATAGCGATAATCCCTGCCAGAAGATCCGGCGCTTTATCCGGATCCGGCTGATGAAGCATCCCCTTATATCCTTCTCCCGTCGTCCTTGGCTTATTCGTATATATCCGGGGAATCAGCATGAGCCGCTCCGATACTTTCTCATTCAGTTTCGCAAGACGGTACACATACTCGCAGACCGAATCTTCATTGTCAGCCGAACAGGGACCGATAATGACCAGAAACTTATCCGACCTTCCCTCAAAAATGTCACGTATCTCGGCATCCCTCCTTGCTTTCATCTTCTGCAGCCTCTCCGACAGAGGAAACTCATTTTTCAAATCCTTTGGAAGCGGCAGTTCATTATTTATTATCATTCCCATAATTGTAAACTCCTCTCGTTTTCTCCTCGATAGAATAAAAATAATCTTATCATATTTCACTTTTCAAAACAAGTTTTCCAGCTCGCTTGTTTCTCTTGTTTTTGAAAAGAAAATGGAGTAAGATGTTATCATGACAGGAAATATTTGAACCTTGCCATCCTATTATTTATTTCCAGACAAGCTAAAGGAGAACATACATGAAATGCCCTCACTGCCATTCAGAAGTGCGTCCAAGTAAAAAGCATCCAGGATATTATCTCTGTGATCACTGCCGGAAACGGTATCCTGCCGCTTCTGTACTTTCTGACGAGGAAAACATACGGAACAGCTCTTCTGCTAAAAGAGACAGCTCTTCCCGGACAAACCGCAGGAGAGCTAAGAAAAGCCGAAAAACGCTCTATATATTCGTTGCGTTCATTTTCCTGCTGGCCCTTTTGACTGCGGTCGCATACTTTTTCGGCTTGTTTGATAAAGCAGCTAATATTCTCGGCATATCCGGCAAAAATAAAGACACGCCGGATACTTCCTCAAAGCCTGAAGTGACTGATATCCTGCACAAACTCAACGAGGCGGCCGACATCGACAATGTCCGTGTACAGGTCCTTGGGTATGAAGAATCTTTGGGTAATGAATGGGCTGTCCCTAAAGAGGGCTGTGAGTTCGTTTTCGTCAACTTCGAGATCGTCAACAACACCGAAGAAGAAATTACTGTTAGCAGTATGGCGAGCTTTGAAAGCTACTGCGGCGGCTACCGGCTGGATTACAGTCCCGAGGCGTTTACCGCCCTTGCCACCAATATGGACCGCCAGCAGATGGACGGCTCCATTGCGGGAGACAGTACATTGAACGGCTATCTATGCCTTGAGGTTCCCGCAGACTGGCAGGTAATTGAAATCCATTATTCCACAGATGTATGGAGTAACAATAAAATAAAATTCATAATCGAAAAGACACAACTAAACTAAAAAGCCGCCGTACAGGATTGAATTTCCTATACGGCGGTTTCTTGGTATTCGTTATGCCGGTATGTCATTTTCCAATTAACTATAACACTAGCGGATCGGCACAAGGCTTTCGTTCCTGCTGATAGACAGGAACAGTCCCATATAAAGATGAGTCACCATCAAATTGATCCCGCCATAGGTAAAAAACGGCATATATACGTTCCCTCCAGGCAGAAGGTCGAAGTTAAACGCCATATACAGTACTGTCTCCAGCAAGAACATAAGCGCGCAGGACAGCCCTATGATGAATCCCAGATAATTTTTCTGTCTGTGCACAAGCACAAAAAGCCAGAAAAGAAACGCAAATACCACCACTGTCATTACGACTCCCTGCCAAGTCCCGAACAGCCTAAAGACAAACAGCCACACATACTCGCTCCTGGCATTGGACAGCCATATGTCGCTCGATTCCGTCACTTCTTCACTAAATAAAATTGTAGTGTTCCCGGAATTTTCCTGCCGCTGTATTTCCCGCGACGCCTGAGACATTGTCTCTGAAAGGTAGGTAAACCACGCATCCTCCTCCTTATCCGGGCTTGCTATCCTCTCCAGCCTTGCCTGTTGGTAAGGAGCTAAAATAGCCTGATCTGAAGCGATGATGACGGCGCCTGCCGCTGCCGGAAGCCCTATAAGCCAGATCGTCTCTTCCAGAAGGAGCCGCTTCCAGCCTTCCCCAAACCATCCTTTTATAACCGCCGCTGCGATAACCGCTGCCCCTACAATGTAGAAGATGCCCTGGTACCAAATCCCGCTTCCACATAAATTACTGCACAGCGCCGTGATAATAAAAAGGGCGATACATTTTCTCATCCCGGCGCTCCCTTTCCCCCGGTAATGATATACAACAGCCGCAAACACTGGAATCATAAGACATATAAAAAGATTGCCGCTTACCGAACTCATCCAATAAGTCTGTTTCTGCATATACGTATACCCTGTCATTATAACAAGCACCGCCGCCCATATCCACAAAGCATATTTTCCAATCAGTGTATAATCGAAAAAGCATATTACAAGCATGACCGCTACGCCAAGCACCATCCATGCTCCCATATGTTTCAGTACATATTCCAAGGTGAGCTGTCCTGCAATTTCTCCTCCCGGACTACAAAGCTGCGCAAGTTTCAAAACAATGACCTGTATAGCAGCCGCCAGCACATTCAGCCCGATGATGAAACCAAGAAGACCCACCTCAAGCTTCGGCCTGTGGATACGGTCAAGCTCCACGCCTACCTCCACCGGGTCCCCCATCTCCCGGACAGCAGCTTCCTCTGCCTCCTGTTCCGTCATACCCTGTGACATAAAATCCATCTTTTGTTCGTCAATATGTCCTGTAATCTCCTCCTCAATCATAGGCCTTGCCCGCCTGCAGCGAATCTGCCCTGTCAGAAGCGTCATATAATTATGCCGGTCCATAACACACTCCCCCTCCCATCACATCAGCCACTGCCGAAGCATAGATATTCCACTCTTCTTTTTTCACTGCAAGCTGTTTCTTTCCGCCCCGGGTAAGGTGATAATATTTTCTCATCTTACCCCCGGCCTCCTGCTCGTAGACTTCTATCCATTCCTTCTCCGCCATAGAATGAAGCAGCGGGTACAGTGTCCCTGCCTTGAGCTCGAACACATTATCCGACCTGTCCCTCAAAGTCTCGATCATCTCGTACCCATACATGTCCTTCTCCTCCAAGAGCCGCAGAACCAGCATCGTCGTACTCCCGGAGACCAAACTTTTATCCACCGCCATTTTTTCAACTCCTCTCTGTATGCCGCTTCATAGTTTGATGTTTTATCGACATTCGATATATATAGACTGTCGATATATTTTACAAGCAAATTATATATCGGTTGTCGATATATGTCAATCCTTTTATTTTGTTTTTAGAACTTTTTAAGATTATTCAATATTTCTTAAGCAGACGGTCACATTCTCTCCATATTTTTCTATTATAGTAATATACATAAACAAAAGGACACCGGCAGCCATATATGATATCTGCTCTGTACAGTTGTCAGGATGTCCGACTAAATATTCAGGCATGATGCCTTTCATATATATTTTCTCTCTACTTTGCCGATACTCCTGTATCGGCTTTTTTGTGATATAGGAAACTTCGTTCCCTATATCACAAAAACCCTCCGGGAGGATGCGCACTCGCGCGAAGATGTAATATGTCGCAAGCGACCGCGCTCGGCGCGAGAATGTGCTTCGGCACATTCTTTATTTTTCTCTTCTTGTAAAAAATGATGCCGTTTTGTATAATAAGTCAAGGGACAAATGGACATAAAATACATGCTAGCATGTATTTTTATGTCTATG
>CAMNWW010000033.1 GCA_946566415.1 uncultured Lachnospiraceae bacterium
TCCGCCTAGAATATAGGCGAAATCATCCGCAATCAAATATTTATCATGCATACGGTAATTCGTTTCCCACAATTTTAAAGGATTGACCGGGTTATACAGTTTTACTTCCACACATTCATGCGATGCCAATTCTTGAAAATTCTCGCTTCCCAAAAGACGTAAAGCCCCGTTGACGCCGTCTACCATCACGCGCACCTGCACCCCTCTGTCCGCGGCATGAAGAAGGGCGGCCATGATGTCGCGCCCGCTGTTATCATCGCGGAAATCAAATGTGACCAGCACGATTCTTTCCTTCGCTTCTTCTATCAAACGCAGCCGCCACAGTAAAGCGTCCATATTATTGTCAATGCTTAATATCCTCTCCTGCGCCTTTGTGACCGTGCCGTGACGTTCTGCGTCTTTTGTGACTGATTTATGGAATAAGGGCGGGACGACCAGGCTTATGGCAACATATAAGAGCAGTAACAGTAGTAACCTTTTCACGTATCGTGAAACTTTTTTATGTTTCGTTTCTTCCAACTTTTGTCCCTCCGTAGGTATTGTAACTGGGTGTAATATAAAACGAGTGAAAGGCCTTAACCCTTCACCCGTTCCTGTATTCATTCCCTTATCTAACTGACGCGCAGGCGGAATTTCTGAATCTCACGTTCCGTAGATACCCGTTGGATCACAGCGCCAAGACTCGCAAGCTTCTCCTCAAACCGTTCATATCCGCGCTGGATATACATGATATCGTCCACGATCGTAACCCCGTCTGTCGCAAGTCCTGCAATCACAAGCGCCGCTCCCGCGCGCAGATCCGGCGCGCTTACCCGTGCGGCAGATAATGCCTTCACACCCTCGATCGTCGCAGAATTACCTTCTACCTTCACCTTCGCGCCCATTCTTGCAAGCTCGCTCAGGTATTTGAACCGATTTTCAAAAATACTTTCTGTAATCGTACTTGTCCCTCTGCTCAGAGCTAAAGTGACTCCGATTTGAGGCTGCATATCTGTAGGAAATCCCGGATAGGGAAGTGTCTTTACATGCGTCTTATTGAGATCTCCTTTGGATACAACCCGCACCGCATCATCAAATTCTTCAACTTCACAGCCCATCTCGACCAATTTTGCAATGGTAGCTTCCAGATGCTTAGGAATGACGTTCATGACTGTCACATCACCGCGGGTAGCGGCTGCCGCAAACATAAAAGTTCCTGCCTCAATCTGATCCGGAATGATAGAATAGGTCGTACTGTGCAGCTTAGAAACGCCCCGGATCTTGATCACGTCAGTACCCGCTCCGCGGATATCGGCGCCCATACTGTTGAGGAAATTCGCCACATCCACAACATGCGGCTCTTTCGCCACGTTCTCCAGGATCGTAAGCCCTTCCGACATAGACGCCGTCATCATGACGTTGATGGTCGCCCCCACAGTAACCACGTCAAAATAAATGTGACTCCCTTTCAGACGGTCTGCTTCCGCAATGATCTTACCATGTTCAATATCCACATAAGCTCCCAGCGCACGGAATCCTTTCAAATGCTGGTCGATCGGCCGGCTTCCAATATTACATCCCCCCGGAAGAGCCACCTCTGCTTTTTTGTATTTTCCCAGCAAGGCGCCCAGCAAATAGTAAGATGCCCGGATCTTCTTAATATAATCATACTCGATATCAAAATCTCTGATACTGCCTCCGTTAATCTTAACAGAGTGGCGGTCAATCCGTTGTACCGAAGCGCCGATTCCTTCCAGAGCCTCAAGCAGGACATTAATATCGTTCACATCCGGGATGTTTTCAATCGTTACAGTCTCATCGGTCATAATCGCCGCAGCCAAAATAGCAAGCGCGGCATTTTTTGCTCCTCCGATCTCGACCTCGCCGACCAGAGGATTCCCACCCTTAATAATATACTGTTCCATGTTTTACACCTCTATTAACAGTTTTCTTCCCTCTCAAAAAACATGTTATATCTATATTATTTCAAATTCACAAAACATCATACTTCCATTTCTCTGGCATAACTGAAAAGATTTGTATGCGGTTTCGTCTTACTTAATATCCCATTTTTGAAATTATTTTCCTTTAGATCACTTATCAAATCGTCGCTTACCTGGATAGTATACCACATCATGACAGATTTTGCAAAATTATTTCTTAACGTACGAAAAGATTTTGTAAATATTTTGTAATAAATCAGCAAAAATTACTGATACCCCCGTAATGCATTTAATACTTTTTCTATCGTTTCTTCTAAATTCAGCCCATCTTCCGAGATCGTAATATCGGCATATTTCTCAAATAGAACGACCCTTTCGTCATATAAGTTTTTCAATGTCTGGCCTTCCCGCAGGGTAACGCCGCGGCTGGCCGCATTTTTCAGCCGTGCATTAATTGTCTCAAATGCCGCCTGCAGATACACAACGATTCCCGTCTCTTTGAAATGGCGCATAGCTTCTTCCGAATACACGATACTGCCGCCGGGTGCAATAACAGCATGGTCTGCGTCCACTTCACGGTTCACTTGATTTTCGATCGCCAGAAAACCATCGATCCCTTCCTGGGCGATGATCTCGCAAAGCAAACGTTTCTCCTGTTTTTGTATCAGCAAATCCGTATCTATAAATTCATAGCCGAGACGCTTTGCCGTTACGATGCCGACCGTGCTTTTTCCTACTGCCGGCATTCCTATAAAGATAATATTATTCATATGTGTTACCGCCTTCCACCAGACGAGCTAAGAACACCTCGCCAAGCGCTCCTACTCCCCGCAGAGCGGGGTAATTCGTACTAAAGCTCGTGCAATACAGCTCGCACTTAAGTACTCATTATACAGCAAATGGCATGAAATAGCAACTATTTCATTTCGGAGCCGTTACCAGAGCTGCCGCCCCCGTCTATGTCTATGCTGTTCTCTTCTGCGGAAAAGCTCTTGATAAAGCAGGAGTTCTACCATATCCCGGATTCGGTCCGGCTTCCTTCTCGATGAAAACTTACCCTCCTGCGTATGCAGCGCCTCCTCGTCTTTTTCTTCTTCCGACATAATCTCTAAGGCTTCTTCCCCGTCCATAACTTTGTCATAGATCCTCGAACACATCAGGCGGAGCTGAAGTTTATCGGGATATTCATCATATATCATGCTGCCGTCATATTCCATCCGGTCGCATTCTTCTTCTACATAAGGCAAAATCTGTTTTGCTGTTTCAGGATACATACTCTTTAAGTATTCATAATCTTTTTCCTGTTTTTTATCATCGTCAAACAAAAATGGCGTCGGATACATCATATAAAAAGGCAGCTTCATTTCCACAGGGAACACTTCCATTTCTCTAAAATATAGTTTATTATATGACGCGCTTTCAATAGATGTGCACAAAACGGCCGCCCTTCCTATATCCTCTACAGCTTCAGCTTTGAAAGCGCGTCCGCAAATCCATTGTTCACAGATTCTTCTTTCTGTTTCTTCAGATAATTCTGTACATCACGCTTACTGACTCCTGCCCCTTCTTTTTTACGCCGTTCCTGGAACGCGGCCAATTTTTCTTTATGGCCGCAGGTACATACAAAAACCTGCCCTTCTCCTTTTCCTCTAAGCTGCATCTTTTTATGGCAGACGGGGCAGCGGGCGTTCGTAGTCTTTGCCACTGTCTCGCGGTAGCCGCATTCTCTGTCCTGGCAGACCAGCATCTCGCTGTTCTTTCCTTTCACTGCCAGCATCCGTTTCCCGCAGCGCGGACATTTTGTATTCGTCAGATTGTCATGCCGGAATGTACCGCCGCTTGACTTAATCTCACCCAGCACTTCATTGGTATATCCTACGATTTCTTCCATGAACGCTCTGTCCGCAAGGCTTCCTTTTGCGATTCGGGACAGCTTCATCTCCCAATCGGCCGTAAGCTCGGGCTGCTTCAGTCCTTCGGGAACAAGCTCCAAGAGCTGTTTTGCTTTCGATGTTAAAAAAATGTCTTTTCCGCGTTTCTCCAGCAGGAAGCCAGCAAATAATTTTTCTATAATATCCGCCCGGGTCGCAACCGTTCCAAGGCCTCCTGTCTCCCCCAGTGTCTGCGCCATCCTCTTATCATGGGATTCCATAAATGCCGACGGGTTCTCCATTGCAGTAAGGAGCGTCGCCTCATTAAACGGAGCCGGAGGCTTTGTTTTCCCTTCAGTCTTTAAAAATGTAAATGCCGTTAAACGCTGCCCCTTTGTAAATTCCGGAAGACGCTGGCTTTTTAGGGCTCCTTCTTCCAAGTCTTTTGTATCTTCATCCTCCTCGTCAATTCCCAGATTTTCATATACTTCTTTCCATCCGGCGCTTCTTAAGATCCTGCCTGTGGCCGCAAAAGCCTCCCCGGCAAATTCCGCCAGTATCTGCGTCTGTTCATACGTAAACGGCGGAAAAAATACCGCGAGGAACCTTCGCACTACTAAATCGTAAATCTTTCTTTCTTCATTCGTCATATCTTCCAGTCTTACAAACTGCTCAGTCGGGATGATGGCATGATGGTCTGAAACCTTTGCGTCATTTACAAAAAACGGTTTTTGCGAAACAGGCCGCTTCAAAGCCACGGCGGCCATTTTTCGATATGGACCTACCCCGCAGGCTTCCAGCCGGTCCTTCAAAGTCGGAATAATGTCATGGCTCAAATACCGTGAATCTGTTCTGGGATATGTGAGCGCTTTATGGCTCTCATACAAACGCTGCATGATGTTCAGTGTCTCTTTTGCCGAAAATCCGAACCGCTTATTGGCGTCACGCTGAAGCTCTGTCAGATCGTAAAGGAGCGGGGCGGGAATGTTTTTCGGCGTCTTACGGATTTCCTTTACAACTCCTTCTTTTCCCTCTATCTTACCGAAAATTTCATCAATCCTTGCTTTGTCAAAGGTTCTTATGCTCTTTGATTTACGATCCTGCCAGGTGAGGATGATACCGCCGCCCTTTGCGTTTATCCCGTAATAAGTTCTCGGCACAAAAGCGCGGATCTGCGCCTCCCTTTTCGCGATCATGGCAAGAGTCGGCGTCTGCACACGCCCGCAGGAGAGCTGGGCGTTATACTTGCAGGTCAGCGCCCGTGTCGCGTTAATTCCTACCAGCCAGTCCGCCTTGGCCCGGCACATCGCCGCAGCGTATAAGTCGTCAAAATCATGTCCGTCTTTCAGGCAGGCAAATCCTTCCGAAATCGCTTTGTCTGTAACTGAGGAAATCCACAGTCTTTTGACGGGCTTTTTACTCCCTGCCTTTTCCAATATCAGCCTTGCTACCAATTCGCCCTCACGCCCGGCGTCTGTGGCGATTATAATCTCGTTCACATCTTGCCGGTGAATCTGCGTTTTCACCGCTGCAAATTGTTTTCCGGTCTGTTTAATGACCTCCAGTTTAAAGGGCTTAGGGAGCATGGGCAGATGCTCCATCTTCCATTCTTTATATTTCTTATCATAATCCTCCGGGTCCGCCAGGGTCACCAGGTGCCCCAGCGCCCAGGTCACAATGTATCTTCCGCCTTCCAGCGCGCCGCTGACTTTCTTTTGGCATTTCAGTACCCTTGCGATATCACGCGCGACCGATGGTTTTTCGGCGATCACCAATGATTTCATGCTGACTTTCTCCTCCACTTATCTAATCGTTTCATAGGACAGCTTTATTTCAGATATTTTTTTAACTTGAAGCACACTTCCTGTATATCGATCGGTTTTGCCAAATGGTCGTTCATGCCGCACTCCAGACACCGTTGGACATCTTCCGCAAAAGCGTCGGCAGTCATAGCTATAATAAAAATGTCCGCGTCCTCGCGCTCCATATCCCGAATCATTTTCGTCGCATGATAGCCGTCCATTACAGGCATCCGAATATCCATGAGAATCGCGTCATAATATCCTACAGGAGATTTTTCAAATTTGTCTACACAGATTTTTCCGTTTTCGGCCCACTCTAATTCCATTTCTAAAGGAGAAAGCAATTCCTCTGCAACTTCCCAATTAAGCTCATTGTCCTCCGCCAATAAGATATGCTTACCTTTAAGATCCAAATCATTATTTACCTCCCCTCCCACAGTCTGCTCTCCGGGAGTGTCGGTAAATGTTTTCAGTCCATAGAACAAAGCAGACTTAAACAAAGGCTTGGAAATGAACCCGGAAATCCCTGCCTGTCTGGCTTCCTCTTCAATCTCGCTCCAGTCATAGGCTGTGATCAGTAAAATCGGAATATCTTTCTCATATTTCGCGCGGATCTGCCTCGCAGCCTCAATCCCATTCATTCCCGGCAATTTCCAGTCTAAAAGGATAACCTGATAGTCGTCGTTCTTTTGGCGGCGTTCCTCTATCATTTCAATCGCGCGTTCAGCATTCAGGCACCATTCAGGATTGATACCAATCGACTTAAGAGAATGGGCTGCGCTTATACACAGATCTTCATCGTCGTCGACTACAAGCAAATCCCAACCAGGAAGCGCCATATCAATCTCTTTCACTTCGGCCTTTGGGAAATCAAGGGTAACATGGAACTCACTGCCGGATCCCGGCTCGCTTTGGACGGATATTGTACCGCCCATAGCGTCTACGATATACTTTGTAATTGCCATTCCCAGCCCCGAGCCTTCTGTTTTATGCACGCGGCTGTTATCTTCCCTGCTGAAAGAATCGAATATCTTCTCCTGATATTCTTTTGACATACCTATGCCCGTATCTTTCACTATAAAATGTGTACGGATGAGGGAATCATTATCCGGTAATGCTTCCTGGTACAAAGTCACTTGGATAGAACCGTTATCCGGCGTAAACTTAACGGCATTTCCCAACAGGTTAATCAATATCTGATTGAGCCGCACATTGTCGCAGCACACCTCCTCAATCATAATTTCATGGATAGAAATATTAAATTGTTGATTTTTGGCTTTTACCTGCGGCTGTATGATATTTACAATATTGTCCATAACCTCCCGTAATGAAACCTGCGCGACGCTCAACGTCATTTTGCCGCTTTCAATTTTGGACATATCCAGTACGTCATTGATAAGTCCTAACAGGTGCTTACCGGATAGTGCGATCTTGCGCAGACACTCCTGGACTTGTTCCTGATTGTTGGAGTTGGCTATGGCGATTGTCGTCATGCCGATTATGGCGTTCATAGGAGTGCGTATATCATGGCTCATATTAGACAGAAATTCCCGCTTGGCCGCGTTGGCGCTTTCGGCTTCCTGCCGCGCCTTTTCCGCCGCTTTTTGCGCCAAAGTCATTTCCGTATTCAATCGCCTCAGCTCCGACATTTGCTTCCTGAATAGATTAAGATACTGGAGGAATGTATACACCAGCATAACAATCACAACAAAACAGACAATATAGACCATGACAAGCCAGCGGCTGCTCAAATCTGAAATTGCATGATCCAGGTTGTCGAACGGCAGGACTGTAACAAGATACCACTCGCAGTCAGGCAGGCTGGCACAGTACAAGTGGCGGCGTTCCTTACCATACTCCAGAATAACCGAATAGTCTTCATTTGCCTCCATTGCGCTCGTCAGTTCGTTTATATACTGCTCCACGTCCAGATTTTGGCCGTCAAAGATATTGTAAAGCTCGTTAAAGTAAGTTTCGTCTTCACCGCCCTGATCCCGGATAACATAGCTGCCGTCTTCGCGGATGACATAGGACTGAATCAGCGGGGTGACAGTATCAAGAAAAAGTACTTTGCTCATATACTCCGAAGAAAGCCCCGCAACAATCGCAATGCTTTGCCCGCCGTCAGACATGGGATATTCGCAGGGTACCCCAAACAAAACCACCCCGTTCCCAAAATTATCGGCAGACGACGTTACTTTACGCTCCCCCTTCTTTAGACTGTCCAAAAATAATTCCGGGTTGTTTATCTCTACCGGCTCGCCGTAAATCGTTTCTATTTCTCCGTCGGACGAATACAGAAAAAGGCTTATAAATCCCCTTGCCTTTGCATTATATCCAATATCCTCTTTTGCGTCGTAGTCAGAACTCTTTTTTTCTTCCGCAATATCCGCTATGGCGTCCATCATATTTAATCGAAGATCAATAATTGTTTCAAAATGTAAAGCCACCTGTTCGTTCAATCCGGCCATATAAATAGAGCCTATATCGTTTATCGTACCTTTACTCATTTTTTGTATGGACGTTCCCAAAAATATAAAAGCGCAGATAATCAATATTCCTGTCACAGTTATGTTTATTTTTATAAAATGGGGAAAACCTGTGTTATTTTTTGTCATAATAATTAATCAAAACCTTCCTCCATATAATGTATTGTTTTACAGTATACATTACCAAAACCCAAAATTCAACAGGCAATCCATTTCGCCGATCGTCTCCTTCCTTGACTTTGGCTCTTCATAAGGAGTATAATTAGGAAGCGAATTGGAGGAAAATTATGAAATCATATGACCATAAATTTTGGGAAGCATATACTCTCCTTGGCGAACCTACCGATGAGATTGCCGGTTATCCGGTTCGTCCGGGCTTATTTGATTTAAACGGAAGCATGCTGCTCCAGAACGGGGTTAATTTCACGATCTATACTCATGGCGGCACGTCCTGTGAACTGCTCCTCTTTCACAGGAATGAGAGAGAGCCTTACGCCGTTCTTCCTTTTCCGGAAGAATTTAAAATCGGCGACGTATACTCTATGATCGTCTTCGACCTGGATATCCAGGATTTTGAATATGCCTACCGGGTGGATGGTCCCTATGATCCTTTAAAGGGGCTTTTATTCGACAAAAAGCATATTCTTGTGGATCCTTATGCCAGGGCGATCAGCCGGCAGCAGTCCTGGGGGGAAGAAAAACAAAATCCTTATCTCGCACGGGTTGTAAAAGATACTTTTGACTGGGGCACCATGCCGCAGTCTTCTAAAAAGCTCAGCGATCTTGTGATCTATGAGCTGCATGTGCGTAATTTTACACAGCATATGTCATCCGGC
Organism: uncultured Lachnospiraceae bacterium; assembly: GCA_946566415.1. Lineage (GTDB taxonomy): Bacteria > Bacillota > Clostridia > Lachnospirales > Lachnospiraceae > Allocoprococcus. The sequence continues at coordinate 8,921 of CAMNWW010000033.1, forward strand.
GTCCGGCATAGGGGAACCTTTGCCGGGCTGATGGAAAAAATCCCGTATCTCAAGGAACTTGGCATTAATGCGGTAGAGCTGATGCCCATTTTTGAGTTTGACGAAAATATGAACGCCCGGGAAGTCAATGGGAAAAAGCTCATGGAATGTTGGGGATACAACACAGTCAGTTTTTTTGCTCCCAACACTCTCTACGCCGCCGCCCCCGAAGATAATCACGAAGGTTTGGAGCTTAAAGAGTTAATACGCGCCCTCCATGATAATGGAATTGAAGTCATTCTTGACGTGGTATTTAACCATACTGCAGAAGGAAATGAAAAGGGGCCTGTCTTTAGTTTCAAAGGCTTTGATAATAATATCTATTATATGTTGACTCCGGACGGGAACTACTACAATTTCAGCGGATGCGGCAACACCTTAAACTGCAACCATCCCGTTGTGCAGCAGATGATCCTGGAATGTCTGCGTTACTGGACAATCGACTACCGGGTGGACGGTTTTCGTTTCGACCTCGCCAGCATTTTAGGGCGTAACCAGGACGGTACTCCTATGAATAACCCGCCTCTTTTATACACCCTTAGCTGCGATCCTGTCCTAAGCAATATTAAGCTCATCGCCGAAGCATGGGACGCCGGAGGAATGTACCAGGTAGGAAGTTTTCCCGCCAGTCTGCGCTGGGCTGAGTGGAACGGGCGCTACCGGGATTCTATTCGTGCCTTCCTGAAAGGAGATTCCTGGGAATCCTGGAATGCCGCCCGGTGCATTTGCGGTTCCGGCGACCTCTACGGCGGATTCTTTAACGAGCATAATAATAATTATGCAGGTTATAATTCTTGTGTAAATTTCCTGACTTGTCACGATGGATTTACAATGTATGACCTGTACTCCTATAATGAAAAGCATAACGAAGCCAACGGATGGCACAATACGGACGGTACGAATGATAACCGAAGCTGGAATTGTGGTGTGGAAGGCGAAACGGATGATCCCGCTGTCCTAAGTCTTCGCTTTCGTATGATCCGCAATGCCTGCGCGGTACTGATGTGCAGCCGTGGGACGCCCATGTTCTATGCCGGGGATGAATTCGGAAATACGCAGGGCGGAAACAACAACTGTTATTGTCAGGACAATGAGCTTTCCTGGCTGGATTGGAGCCTGCTTGAAAAAAACCGGGAATTATTTGAATTTTTCCAGTTTATGATCCGTTTTAGAAAAAATCATCCTGTCATTCGCAAAAAGCTTCCTGACGCTGTCTGCGGGATGGCCCCTCTGTACATTTACGGCGCTGTAGCGGACGGCCGTCCGGTACCCAAAGATTCCATGCTTTTAGGGGTCTGTTTTGCTGGTTATGACAAGGTAAAAGGACGGGACGATATGGTCTATCTCGTTTTAAATACGTACTGGGAGGATGTAAATATTACTCTCCCATCCTTAAATAACTCTGATTACTGGTATCTGTGTGTAAATACCTATGGCGACGGCTTGGGACGCTGCTTTTACCTGGAAGGGGAAGAAATCCGCATTGACAGAGATTTTTGTATGCGTCCCAGATCTGTCGCGGTATTCCGTGTCCACGACCACTAAAGCAAATTTTATACTAAGGAGGAAAATAAAAATGAACAAAGAAATCACACTGGAAGAACTGAAATCTTTTGAGAAGGCCTTCGATGCAGACCGCGCCAACACGGTTGCAATGAACGCCGTGACTAACAACGGGATTTTTAACGCTTCCAGAAACAGCCGGTCACTGCAGGATAATCCGCATGTCTTTTCTGTTAATCTGAAGCAAGGCAAAATCACAAATCAGAAACAGAGCGGACGCTGCTGGATGTTCGCCGCCTTAAATGTCATGCGTTTTAAGGCGATACACGACCTGAATCTAAAAACTTTTGAGCTGTCCCAGGCATATCCGCTTTTCTATGACAAGCTTGAAAAGTCCAATTATTTCCTAAACAGTATTCTGGAAACGCTGGACGAGCCTGTAAACGGACGCCTGATCTCTTATCTTCTTAAGGCGCCGGTAAATGACGGCGGACAGTGGGATATGTTCTGTAACCTGGTCAAGAAATACGGTGTTGTTCCGATTTCTGCCTATCCAGAGACAAATTTATCCTCCGCTACCCGTGAGATGAACGGCTATCTGACTGAAAAGCTTCGGGAAGACGCCTGCATTCTGAGAAGGCGCCATGCGGCGGGAGAAACCCTCGAAACGCTTCACGCCCTTCGCGCGGAAATGATGGAAGAGATTTATCGTTTCTTATGTATCTGCCTAGGCAAGCCGCCCAAAACCTTCGACTTCGAGTATTACGATAAAGAAGAGGGCTTTCACCGTGATTCCGGCCTGACTCCGCAGACATTTTTCGAGAAATACATCGGTATGAATATGGATGATTATGTCAGCCTGATCAATGCGCCCACGATAGATAAGCCTTACGGCAGAAGCTATACTGTCAAATTCCTGGGCAATGTAAAAGAAGGGAAGATCGTACGGTATCTGAACCTGGAAATAGATGAACTTAAAAAAGTGGCGATCGCCCAGATGCAGGACGGCTCTCCGGTGTGGTTCGGATGCGATGTCGGCAAACGCTCCGATAAGGGCAGCGGCGTTATGGATCTCGATATGTTTAAAATCGAGGAACTTCTAAACACAACGTTCACCATGAATAAGGCGGAACGGCTGGACTACGGGCAGAGTCTTATGACGCATGCTATGGTTTTCCAGGGCGTCAACCTGGACGAGAAAGGCGCTCCCAACCGTTGGCGTGTGGAGAACAGCTGGGGCAAAGACTCTGGAGCGGAAGGTTATTATGTGATGACTGACCGCTGGTTTGACGAATACATATATCAAGTCGTTGTGAACAAAAAATATCTAAGCGACGCACAGATACAGGCTTACGAATCCGAGCCGATAGAACTGGAGCCATGGGATCCCATGGGATCGCTGGCATATTAAAATCAGGGAGTGCTTATTAAGCGCTCCCCTTTGTTTATTCTACCGTATTTATTCTCGCCACAGCCCGCTTCAGAGCAGCTTCCGCACGAACCATATCAGTTTCCTGCTGCTTTGCATTCAAACGGTCTTCCGCACGTTTTTTCGCTTTCTGGGCACGTTCTACGTCAATATCTCCAGGCCACTGTGCGTCTTCCGCGAGTACGGTCACCTTATCCTTCAGGATCTCTACAAATCCTCCCAGAACCGCCGCCTTCTTTGTCTCGCCGCCGTCATGGATTTTCATGACGCAAGGCTCAAGAATCGTGGTGAGGGGGATGTGTTTTGCGTATACACCCATCTCGCCCTCTACACTGACGAATTCCAGGAATTCTCCTTCACCTTCCAGAAACACCTTGTCAGGTGAAATGATTTTCAGTTGAAATTTATCTGCCATAGGACGTCCCTCCTATTTCACACGGGCAAGCACGTCATCAATATTACCTGCGTTCAGGAAATGTCCCTCCGGAATATCGTCATGTTTTCCTTCGAGAATCTCCTTGAAGCCCTGAATCGTCTCACTGATCGGAACGTAACGCCCTTCCAGTCCGGTAAACTGTGTAGCTACATGGAACGGCTGAGACAAAAATCTCTGAACCTTTCTCGCACGGGATACGACAAGCTTATCTTCCTCGGAAAGCTCATCCATACCAAGAATCGCGATGATGTCCTGCAGCTCTTTGTATTTCTGAAGAATTTCCTGTACGCCGCGGGCAACATTGTAGTGCTCCTCGCCCACGATATGCGGGTCAAGGATACGCGATGTAGACTCCAGCGGATCCACAGCCGGGTAGATACCAAGCTCTGTAATCGCACGGGAAAGTACGGTCGTCGCATCCAGATGGGCGAATGTCGTTGCCGGAGCCGGGTCGGTAAGGTCGTCGGCCGGCACGTATACTGCCTGTACGGATGTGATAGAACCATTCTTCGTAGATGTGATACGCTCCTGGAGAGCGCCCATCTCAGTCTGCAGGGTCGGCTGGTAACCTACGGCTGAAGGCATACGTCCTAAAAGAGCGGACACCTCAGAACCTGCCTGTGTAAAACGGAAAATATTATCAATGAAAAGAAGTACGTCCTTTCCACCCTTATCACGGAAATACTCTGCCATTGTAAGTCCCGCAAGGCCAACCCTCATACGTGCTCCTGGCGGCTCGTTCATCTGACCGAATACCATGGCGGTCTTCTTGATAACGCCCGAATCTGTCATCTCGTAGTATAGATCATTTCCTTCACGGGTACGCTCTCCTACACCGGTGAATACAGAATATCCGCCGTGCTCTGTCGCAATATTCGTGATCAGCTCCTGGATCAATACCGTCTTACCTACTCCAGCGCCTCCGAACAGTCCGATCTTACCACCCTTCTGGTATGGGCAGAGAAGGTCTACGACCTTGATACCGGTTTCCAGCATCTCTGTCTCTGTCGCCTGTTCCTCAAAACTGGGGGCTTTTCTGTGGATCGGAGCATACTCTACACCTGTCGGCGCAGGTTTCTCATCAATCGGCTCTCCCAGCACATTAAAGATACGGCCCAATGTCTCCTCACCAACAGGAACCGAAATCGGACCTCCTGTAGCAACGGCATCCAAACCGCGCACCAGACCATCCGTGGGACCCATGGCAACACATCTAACCGTGTCGTCTCCCAGATGCTGCGCTACCTCGACCACCAGCCTCTTTCCGTCCTTCTGGGGAATCTCAACAGCTTCGTTGATCTCCGGCAGGTTTCCTTCAGAGAACTTGAGGTCGAGTACGGCGCCGATGACCTGGGTGATCTTCCCAATATTCTTATCTGCCATTTTTTCCTCCTTGCTTACAGGAATTCATAGAGATGCCTTAACCGATCGCTTCCGCGCCGGCTATGATCTCGGTAAGCTCCTGCGTAATAGCACCCTGACGTGCTCTGTTATACTTCAATTCCAAATCATCAATCATTTCTTCTGCATTGCTTGTCGCAGAATCCATCGCCTGCATACGGGCGCCATTTTCACTTGCAACCGCTTCTATAAACGCGCCATACAGAATACTGCTTATATACTTCGGAACGAGAAGTCCGATCGCTTCCTCCTCTTCTGGTTCAAAATTCATGGGAGTGATCTTATCCACGGCGTTGGCCGTATCCTTCTCTTTCCCTTCCTCCGCTTCTTTTTCTTCCACCGGAAGAACCTTCAGCAGAGTCGGTATATGGCTGACCGTATTCTTAAAGAAAGTATATGC
>CAMNWW010000034.1 GCA_946566415.1 uncultured Lachnospiraceae bacterium
ACAGAAGTAAGTATTGTTACTGAAAAGTATGAGGAATTGAATACTCTGATTCAGGAAAAACTGGATAGAGGGACGACACTGCTCTACATGCAGACCGGATATTTAAGACAGGAACAGAAGATGATACTGGTCGTGGTCTCCAACCGGGAATTGGTTCGTTTGAACCAGATTGTCCAAGAGGAGGATCCGAGTGCGTTTATGGTTATTGGGCATGTCAATGAGGTTAAAGGCAGAGGATTTTCCATACAGAAAGTATATAAAGACGAAGTGAGTGAATATGAAGAAGAGGGAAAAGCCTGCAAAAAATAAGAATAAAAGTGTAAGGTGGAAGAGGCTGAGAAGGTGTATTGCATTTATTCTTATACTGGCGCTTTTGGGGGGAGGCTACTGGTATTATGCATTTCAGTACCGTGCCGGCATTGAACCTGAAAGCGGACAGGAGATAACGAATACAGATCCGGTCTATACCGCAGAACAATACGAGAAAACGATTCAAAGAAACCGGACAATGTATGAGTATGTCTGCGAGGAAGATACTCCATATGTGATTCCGGGGCTGAAATCCACCCGTACTCTGCAGATCAGGACTTCCGGGACTTTGGATATCTGTACTTCCATGACTCCGCAGGGACTCGCGGTCACGGAAGATTATATGCTGATCAGCGCATACTGCCGGACCGGGAAACATAATTCTGTTATCTATGTTATCGATAAGAAGACGCAGAAGTTTGTCAAGGAGATCGTTTTGGGAACACGGGCGCATGTGGGCGGGATGGCTTATGATACGATGAACCATAATCTTTGGATCACAGGGCAAGGCTCTACCTGGGCTCAGGCGAACGCCATTTCGCTGGAACATCTGGAAGCCTATGACTTCTCGGAAAAGTATGAACCGATTTCCTTTGATATGTCCTACAATCTCTACCGGATTCGGCGCGCATCTTTTATGACCTATCATGACGGGGCGCTGTTTGTGGGATTTTTTACGCAGGATGATGCAAGTATTATTGAGAAATACTTGATCAACGCGGACGGAACTTTATATGAGAAGACGGATATGAATCTGAAACGGACGGTAGGCGTTATTGACCCGGTGGCATACGCGGTCAGTATGCAGGTGATTTCCGGGCGTGTGCAGGGGATGGCGTTCTACAATAATAAAATATTATTAACAAGGTCATGGGGAATACTGCCTTCAGAGGTGCAGGTGTTCAATTATTCTCGATATGGAATTTTGTCTACCTCCGAGGCGTATAAGACGATACGGTTTCCGGAGAGACTGGAACAGATCTATCAAAATGGAAGCAATATTTATGCAATATTTGAGTCGGCGGCGTATTCCTATCGTATGTCGTCTTTAAATAAGATCGACAGGATTGTGAAGTTGGACGGGACGGCTCTGGTGCGGTAGGCAGGAATGCAAAAAGCATTCTTGCCTGTATATTATGAGCTGCCCGACAAATGAGTCCACCGTCGATTTTTCCGTGCTTTGCACTCCCAAAATCGACGAAAACATTCGCAATTCGCTCATTTTTCTGCGAAAAATGGCTTCTTGCTCATGTTTTAGCGGGACCCATAGACATAAAATCGCATACAAGCATGCATTTTATGTCCATTTGTCCCTTGACTCATATTATTTACAGATGCTGCATCCCAGGGCGCATCCGGTAGGAGTTCCGGCACAGCCTCCCATCGCGGTTTCACGCAGCTCGAAGGGAATACTTCTTCCTACTCGAAGCATCGCTTCCGCCATCTCGTCAAACGGCACAGGGTGGGTGACCCCTGCGAGCGCCAGTTCGGCGCAGGTGACGGCATTTGCCGCGCCGACAGAGTTTCGGCTCTGACAGGGAGATTCCACAAGGCCGGCAATAGGATCGCAGACCATACCTAAAAGGTTCGAGATGGCAATGACTGCGGCCTGAAGGCACATAGCGGGTGTTCCGCCCATCAATTCTACCACGGCGCTTGCAGCCATAGCGGACGCTGCGCCGACCTCAGCCTGGCATCCGGCCTCGGCGCCGGAAACGGATGAATTTCGCATGAGCAGATAACCGATAGCGGAAGCGTTGAGAAGTCCTGCATGGAGCGCTTCGTCTGTGAGGTGCCTTGAATCCTGAAGAGCCAAAAGGACGCCGGGAAGCACGCCGGAAGAGCCGGCAGTGGGGGCGGCTACGATAAGGCCCATGGAGGCATTTACCTCAAGAACGGCCATACTGTAAGATATCGCCATGCTCATCAGGGAACCGCAAATGCTTTTGTCTGTTTTCCCAAAATCAGCGACCCGTTTCGCCTCGCCGCCGATCAGACCGCCAATAGACCGTTTCGGCGCGGTAAGCGGCTCGTTTACCGCATTTCTCATGATGGAGAGAATCTCATTAAGTTTCTGGCCCACCTGCTCTGCCGTCAAAGAGCCGCAGGTCAGCTCGCGGGTATACATGACCTCAGAAATGGGAAGGTTATGCTGCGTGCAAATTGTTAATAATTCTTGTCCACTTTTAAAATCCATTACAGTCGCCTCCTATATCTGCACCAGCATCAGCTCACGCACGTGCGGGTTACTCTTGATCTCACTTAAGATAGTTTCAGGAATCCGTTCATCCGACTCTACCACCATATATGCGGTCGCGCCTTTATCCTCGCGGAAAAGCCGCATAAACGCAATGTTGACGTTATGATTGCTGAGGCATTGGCTGATGTGCGCCACAATTCCGGGAATATCGATCTGACGGACGATTAAAGTACTGTATTCCCCGGTAAACTCTACGTCGATATTTCCGATGCGGACGATCTTGATCTTGCCGCCTCCGATGGATTCGCCCCGGACGGTCAGTTCATAGCCGTGGATCCCGGTCATGGCGATATCCGCAGTGTTCGGGTGGTCTGTGACAGTCTTTTCATCGATCACGTATTCATATTCCACTCCAAACTCTTCTGCTAAAGAAAAAGCATCCCGGATTCTTGGATCGTCTGTAGAAAATCCCAGGATACCGCCGAGAAGAGCGCGGTCCGTTCCGTGTCCATGGTAGGTCTTGGCAAAAGAGCCGTAGAGGGTGAAAACCACCTTTTTGATTGGCTCCGGCAACATCTTACGGGCCAGCAGAGCCATAGAGACAGCGCCCGCTGTGTGGGAGCTGGACGGTCCGATCATATTAGGTCCGATCACGTCAAAAATACTTAAAAAATTCATGCTTTTTCCTCCAGTTCCATCGCCGTAAGGCGATTAAAATCAGGTACCCCGAGTGAATACGAGGGGCTTTGCTTAACAAATGAGTCCACCGTCGATTTTCCGCGCTTTGCACTACTTCTTGCTCATATTTTAGCGGGACCCATAGACTCATAAATTAATATAACACAGAACACACCGGGGATAAAGAGAGAAATAGATGATTTGATCAGTTATAGAAATATTACGGCTGTTCACACTCGCGCTATTCGCAAAACGCATCTTCGATGCTTCTCCGCCGCTTTGCGGCTATTTTTGCTCATGAGATGGCGGCTGACGTGTGAACGGTAACAAAATATTGACAAAGCGAAATAAACATGACATACTTTCGTTAATTAAAAGGTTAACAGGTTAAGGAAGGTAATAAGATGCAGGAGATAAAATGCCCTAACTGCGGAAAAGTTTTTCAGGTTGACGAATCAGAATATGCACAGATTGCCCGGCAGGTTAGAGACAACGAATTTAAAGAAGAGATCAAGAGCCGTGAGAAAGAATTAGCGGACAGGAAAGAAAATGATTTGAAAATAGCCCGTATGGAGCAGGAAAAAGAATTCAACGAAACGCTGTCCCGTAAGGATACGGAGCTTGCGGAACAAAAGCAGGCGATCGACCGGCTCAAGGCTCAGATTTCAGAAAAGGAAAATGAGAAGGAGTTAGCAGTTTCCAGAGCAGTGCAGGAAAAGGAAAAAGAACTGTTCGAGAAAATGACGGAAATTACAGAGCTGAAGGGCCTGATTTCCAGCAAGGAAGCGGAAAGTAAGTTAAAAGAACAATCCATAAAAGAACAATATGAAGACAAGCTCAAAGTGAAAGATGAGCAGATTGAATATTATAAAGACTTTAAAGCACGGCAGTCTACGAAGATGGTGGGAGAAAGCCTGGAACAGCATTGTATGAATCAGTTTAACCAAATCCGGATGACAGCGTTCCCAACAGCATATTTTGAAAAAGACAATGATATAAAAAGTGGAAGTAAAGGTGATTTCATTTTCAGAGAAGCGGCAGACGGGACAGAATTTATTTCTATTATGTTTGAAATGAAAAATGAGATGGATAAGACTGCCAGCAAACATAAAAACGAAGATTTTTTTAAAGAATTAGATAAGGACAGAAGAGAAAAAGGGTGCGAATATGCAGTATTAGTTTCTTTGCTTGAGATTGATAATGAATTGTATAATAATGGAATTGTAGATGTTTCATATAAATATGAAAAGATGTATGTAATACGTCCGCAATTTTTTATCCCGATGATAACACTTTTACGTAATGCGGCGCTAAATTCGCTGAAGTACCGGCAGGAGCTTGATATCGTGAAAAATCAACAGATCGATATTTCAAATTTTGAGGAAAATATGAATAATTTTAAAGAAGGATTTGCTCGAAACTACAGGCTGGCCAGTGAAAAATTTAAAACAGCGATAGATGAAATCGATAAAACGATTGTGCATTTACAAAAAACCCGGGCGGCGCTTGTTTCGTCGGAAAATAATCTTCGCCTTGCCAATAATAAAGCTGAAGATCTTAGTATAAAGAAGTTAACTAAGAATGCGCCGGCTGTAAAAGAGATGTTCGACGGATTAGAAAGTACAAATAAAGACGGGCGGTTGAAAAGATGAAAAAAAAGAGGAATCTGGGACTTTCGACTATGCAGATACTTGCGGCGGGATTTCTTGGAATTATACTGCTGGGAGGATTTCTTTTATGGCTTCCGATATCCAATACCCGTCCGATTGCATTTATGGACGCGCTGTTCACTTCCGTGACGGCAGTGTGTGTGACCGGGCTTGTAACGATCGTACCGGCAGTGCAGTTTACCTTATTTGGAAAGGCAGTGCTCCTGGTCTTGATACAAATCGGCGGGCTGGGGGTCATTGCTTGTGTAATGTCATTTTTTATTATCATAAAAAGAAGAATTTCGCTCAAAGAGAGGATGATGATACGGGAAACCTATGGGATGGAGTCTCTTTCCGGCATGGTGGCGATGATCGTGCGGATTCTAAAGGGAACCTTTTTGGTGGAAGGGATCGGAGCGGTAATGTACGCCTTCTGGCTGGTGCCGGAGTTTGGGTTTGTCAAAGGGCTGTGGCTTTCTGTTTTCCATGCAGTATCGGCGTTTTGCAATGCGGGGATAGATATTTTGGGGGATGCGAGCCTGATACCATACGCAACGAATCTTGTTATCAATTTTACCACCATGTTTTTGATCGTATTGAGCGGTCTGGGTTTTCCTGTATGGCAGGATTTAGCGAGGAATTTCCAAAAGGTATTTCGGGGTGAATTGGCGCGTAAGCGGCTTTTTCAGAAGATGCGCCTGCATACGAAAATCGTCCTTGTCATGACAGTAAGCTTAATTCTTTTTGGAGCTTTGGTCTTCTTGTTATTGGAGTATTCTAATCCGGATACGATCGGGAAAATGCCGCTTCCCCAGAAAATAATAGCGTCATTCTTCCATTCGGTCTCCACACGGACCGCTGGATTTGCGACGGTCCCGCAGGAATCCTTGACGGAGGGGACGATGTTTGTCACGTGCATGCTCATGTTTGTAGGCGGATCGCCCGGGGGAACAGCGGGAGGAGTCAAGACGACTACGGTCGCCATGCTGTTTTTGTTCTGTATGTCTGCTGTGCGTGGAGAAAAGGATACGGAGTGTTTTGGGAGAAGGATACAGGCGGAAAATATCCGGACAGGGACAAGCGTGGTCTTTGTGGCATTTGGAATACTCCTTCTGGGAACCACGCTTGTGACGGTATTTGAGGGAAACGTGCCGTTTATTAAGGTGCTCTACGAGACAACCTCGGCGATCGGTACTGTGGGTCTGACGGCAGGTCTGACCCCGAAGCTTTGCGCGGCGAGTAAGATTGTGATTATGTTTTTAATGTATATAGGAAGAATCGGGCCAGTGACGTTTGCGTTGGTGTTTGGGGCAGGCCGTTCTCCGAAGGATAACATACGGAGACTGCCGTCCCAAAGGATTCTGGTCGGATAACGGTATCTGTGTGGATAGCTGAACTCGGCCGCCTAATCGGCGATGAATTTTACAGGGTAAGGAGGTAATGCCGAACGGCATACCTGGATGTCCAAAGAGCGTGGACAGGAAGGAGGTAACGAAGTGGCAAAACAATTTGCGGTGCTTGGACTGGGAAGTTTTGGACTCAGTCTTGCAATTACATTGGAAGAGCTGGGCTGCGAAGTGATCGCGGTGGATCCGTCGGAGGAGAGGATCCAGCAGGTCGCCGACGATGTGTCTTTCGCCGTCTGTGCATCAATTGAGGACAGGGAGCTTTTGACTATGCTCGGGACCAGGAATCTGGACGGTGTAATCGTGGCGATATCGGAGAATCTGGAGGCCAGCATTCTTGCGACTCTTATGGCAAAAGAGCTGGGAGCGCCGTTCGTTATGGCGAAGGCAAAAAGCGACGTTCATGCAGATATTCTGAAAAAGCTGGGGGCGGATACAGTTGTATTCCCGGAACGCCAGATGGGAAGCCGGCTGGCAAAGACGATCGCCACGAGGAATTTTGCGGATTGGATCGAATTGTCGCCGGATTTTAGTATGGTGGAGGCTCCGGTTCCGGAGAGCTGGATTGGGAAGAACCTGATGGAGCTTGACGCGAGGAAACGGCATGGTATCAACGTGGTGGGCGTCATCCGGGGGAAGGATGTAAAGGTAAATATACGGCCGGAGGAAGCGTTCGAGGCCGGGGATCTGATGATCCTTATCGGGGAGAACAGTGTGCTGAATAAGTTCAGTAACGGCAACAAATAACAGTAGAGCTGGAAGGCGGTCAGTATGATTTGCAGTACGGGAAACAAAAAGGTAAAACAACTGGCAGGATGGCAGAAGAAGAAAAAGCTGCGGGATGCAGAAGGAGTCTTTGTTGCGGAAGGTCTCCGTATGTTTGAGGAAGCGCCGCAGGAGATGGTCGAAGCCGTTTATGCAGCGAGAAGCTTTTTTGATCAAAAAAAGGAAGAGCTGAAGCTTAAAGAGCGATGGGGAAATAAGCTGGAGATTCTGTCGGATGCAGTATTTGACTATGTATCCGATACCAGAACACCGCAGGGGGTGCTGCTTGTGATGAGACAGACGCACTATAAGGCGGAAGATATGATATTATCTGGAGATGTAAAAAAAGAATCAGGGAGAGCTCCTCTTCTTATGGTGCTTGAGAATCTGCAGGATCCGGGAAATCTGGGTACGATCCTTAGGGCAGGCGAGGCGGCAGGAGTGACCGGGATTCTTATGAGCAAAGACTGCGCGGATATCTACAATCCCAAAGTGGTCCGTTCGACGATGGGGTCTATTTTCCGAATGCCGTATTCTTATGTGGAGGATGTGCCGGAGACGCTAAGGGCATTGGAAAAAAACGGGATCCACACCTATGCGGCATATTTAGAAGGCGGAGAAAACTATGAGAATGGGGATTTCCGACCGGGCAGCGCGTTTGTTATCGGGAATGAAGGAAACGGCCTTCGCAGGGATACGCTTGCAGCGGTGAAGCATTATGTTAAAATTCCGATGTACGGTAAAGTAGAATCTTTAAATGCTGCGATGGCAGCGACGGTATTGATGTTCGAGGCCGCCAGGCAGCGGCGGGAAAATAAGAAAGATGTAAAATAGCAGGGAAAACCCGGAAGCGCTGGAAGAAATTGAACTTTGACAGCATAAAGAAGTACATGTTAAGATGGCTCCTGAAAATTGTAACAAATTTGTAACAATCGTAATAAAATTGAAATTTCTGTATATACTGGTATAAAGAAACAAACACCAGTCATCAAGACAGAGATTTGTGAATTTCAGGAGGTTATCATGAAAAACAGAAAAAAAATGTCGGTCAGTATACTTTTTGTATGCGCAGTGGTATTGTTTACAGGTTCGGTAAGTCTGGCGGCAGCGGAGACATTCGCCGCATCAGAAGCGGATAAGCCGGTAACATTCGGACAAGGTATCCGGGAAGGAAAAGATATTCTCGAAAAAACAGAAGAAAGGATCAAATTGAGATATAAAGAAACTGTCAAAGAAGCCGAAGTCCTTGCAAAATACGAGGCGGATAAGGCTGCAAAGATTGCAGAAGAGGAAGCGGCCAAAGCTGCGGCGGAAGAAGCGGCAAGGATCGCGGCAGAGCAGGAAGCCGCGGCCAAGGCGGCAGCGGTACAGGAGACTTGGGCGCAGGCGTCTGCTGCAGAAGAGCAGGTTCAGACTGTATGGACGGGGCCGGTCAGCGCATCCGTGGATGAACAGACACTTCTGGCAGCGCTGATCTACTGTGAAGCGGGAGGAGAGCCTTATGAGGGACAGGTCGCCGTAGGCGCCGTGGTCGTGAACCGTGTAAAAAGCGGGGCGTTCCCAGGAACTGTGCGGGACGTGATTTACCAGAGCGGTCAGTTCGGGCCGGCAAGGACAGGAAAACTTGACCGTGTGCTGGCAAACGGAAGTACAACGGACAGTTGTTACCAGGCGGCCGCTGAAGCCCTTGCAGGGGTAAGCCCGGTAGGCGGCGCGCTTTATTTTGGCGACGGGAAAAATTATGGGCAAAAAATCGGAGGACATTGGTTTCATTCGTAATAGAAAGGGAGATGTTTTATGGAACCAGTCATTGACATCAATGAGGAATATGGTTTAGTATTCGACGGCGGAGGCGCGAGGGGCGCCTATCAGATCGGCGCGTGGAAGGCACTTATGGAGGCCGGCGTGAAGATCAACGCGATTGCGGGTACTTCTGTGGGCGCCTTGAACGGCGCCCTTGTCTGCATGGGAGATGTATCTCAGGCGGAACGTATCTGGAATGAGATGACATTTTCCAGCGTGATGGATGTGGACGACAACCTGTTAGAACGTTTCTTCGACGGCGAAGCGTCCATACGGGAATGCCTGAAAGACTTATGGCAGCGGCTTACGGAGGGCGGTATCGACATCACCCCGTTAAAGAAGCTGATCCATGACGCAGTGGACGAGGAAAAGATCCGCAGGTGCGGGAAAGAATTCTGTCTGCTGACATTTTCTGTGTCAGATTTAAAAGAACTGGATTTAAGCCTTACGGATATCCCGGAAGGGCTTCTGGAGGATTTCCTTCTGGCAAGCGCCTATCTTCTGGGTTTTAAAAACGAGCCGCTCCACGGAAAGACGTATATTGATGGGGGAGTATTCAACAATGTACCGGTAAACTCTCTGGTGAAACGAGGATATTCCAATATTATCCAGGTACGGATTTTCGGGCCGGGCCGGGTTCCGCGCGTGACGATCCCGGAGGATGGATGCAATTATGTGGTTTCGCCAAGGGTGAGCCTGGGAAGTATCCTTGAGTTTTCAGGGAAACGCAGCAGGCAGAATTTAAAAATCGGATATTTTGACGCAAAAAGAATGCTGTATGGTCTGGAAGGTTCGATTTATTATATTGAAGAAACAAAAGAAGAATGCTATTATGAAAAAATAATGGGATACATAAGCGAGTTTATGAAAGCAGAGTACCGGATTGCGCTGCATCTTTCGGTTGGGTGTTCTGACAAGGAGCTGTTTTTCGGGATGTTGGAAGCGGGAGCAAAGCTTATGCGGATCCCTAAGTATAGAATTTATACGGTGGACGAGCTGTGGAATGAGGTCTGCGGGGCATATGAGGAGCTTCCCTTTGAAGAGTTGGAAGAAATGCCGAAGTTCGTCCATACCATCACAGGAATCAGGAACGGAAGAGGGACTATGAAAGCAGAAATTTTAAAAATGCTTCGCGAGACAAATGGGTATCTGTCCGGGCAGGAGCTTTGCGACCGGTTCCAGGTATCGAGGACGGCAGTGTGGAAAGTCATCAATCAGTTAAAGGAAGAAGGATACGGTATTGAGGCGGTGCGGAATAAGGGATACAGCATTGTGGAATATCCGGACCTGGTTACGGAGGAGGAGATCGCAAGTCATCTTACGACCAAATGGGCGGGGCAAAGCCTGAAATATTATGATGTGACAGATTCGACGAATACCCGCGCCAAAGCGCTTGGGGAGAACGGCGCCGCACATGGGACTTTGGTAGTGGCGGAGCAGCAGGACGCGGGAAAAGGGCGCAGAGGAAAGTCCTGGTCCTCGCCTCCCGGGACAAGCATTTACATGACGCTCCTCCTAAGACCCGAGATTGATCCCTCAAAGGCGCCGATGCTGACGCTTGTTATGGCGTACAGCGCAGCCCAGGCGCTCAGGGAAAAGGAACAGATTACTGCGAAGATTAAGTGGCCGAACGACTTGGTGCTGCATAAGAAGAAAATTTGCGGAATTTTGACAGAGATGAGCGCGGAAGTCGATTATATTAATTATGTCGTGATCGGCGTAGGGATTAATGTGAATATGCAGACGTTTCCGGAAGAAATCACGCAGACGGCAACTTCACTTCGTATAGAGACAGGCGAGACGTTCCAAAGGGCGGAACTGATCGCAAGCGTCATGGAGAAGTTTGAACAAAATTATGAACAGTTTATGGAAACGGAAGATTTAACTTTGATACAGGACGCATACAATGCCATTTTAGTGAATCAGGGGCGGATGGTGAAAGTTTTGGAGCCGGACGGGGGATATGATGCGAAAGCGCTGGGAATCAATGAAAAGGGAGAACTTCTTGTGGAAAAGGAGGATGGAAGCCGGGAGAACGTATATGCCGGGGAAGTCTCAGTGCGCGGGATTTATGGATATGTGTGATAACAGTTCAGCTATGCGGCGCTTGGTCTATCTGTCCGTTTGGAAGCTTGCTCACAAAGCGGACAATCGACCAAGACGCCATATGGCGTTCTGACATAAGCGAGATTCTAGCCGCGAAGCGGCGGTAAGGGCTGCAAAGCAGCCGAATCGAGCTGTATGGCTGAACTGTTATGGATTGTGGGAGCACAAAGCGCAAAGCAATCTAAGGCGTCTTTTGTCAAGAGAGGAGAAAGGATATGTACGAGGATAAAATCGTCCTTTGCGGGGCAAGCTCATATGAAGAAAAATACTATCTGAACCCGGATTTTGAAAATCTTCCGCAGCATATAAAGGATGACCTAAAGATTCTCTGTGTGCTGTATGTCAGCGATGTGGGAGGGATTTTGACACTTGTTTTCCAGGAGGACGGAAGTCTGAACTTTGAGGTTACAGCTAAAGAGGGCGACCCGATGTTTGATGAAATCGGAAGTCGTCTTAAGATAAAGCAGATACAAAGCGACTCAAAAAAGCAGGAACTTCTGCGTCAGCTGGAACTTTATTATAAGGTGTTTTTTCTGGGAGAAGAGCTGGAATGATAAAGAAATTAAAGATAGGCAATGTAGAATTAGAAAACCGCTATATACTGGCGCCGATGGCAGGAGTGACAGACCTGCCATTTCGCTTGCTCTGCAAAGAGCAGGGAGCAGGGCTTGTATGTATGGAGATGATAAGCGCAAAAGCGCTTCAATATAGAAATAAAAATACAAAGGCTCTGCTTGCGATTGCGCCTGAGGAAACGCCGGTATCCCTTCAGCTTTTTGGGGCGGAACCGGCGATCTTAAGCGAGCAGGCGAAAAGGATCGAGGATCTTCCTTTTACATTTCTTGACATTAATATGGGCTGCCCGGTCCCCAAGGTCGTAAAAAATGGGGAGGGCTCCGCGCTCATGAAAGAGCCGAAACGTGTATATGATATTGTATATGCTGTCTCCCGGGCAATCAAAAAACCGGTGACAGTGAAAATACGGAAGGGGTTTGACGAGGAGCAGATCAATGCAGTGGAGATTGCGAAAATCATCGAAGCGGCGGGCGGCGCGGCAGTGGCGGTCCATGGCAGGACGCGGGAGCAGTATTATTCCGGCAGGGCAGACTGGGATATTATACGCAGGGTCAAGGAGGCTGTGTCAATACCGGTAATAGGAAACGGGGATGTGACGGACGGAAGAAAGGCAGACGCCATGTTCAAAGAAACCGGGTGCGACGGTATCATGGTAGGCAGAGGATGCCAGGGAAATCCATGGATTTTCCGGGAGATTCTGTACTATGAGGAATATGGGAAGATTTCGGCAAGGCCGGATGTAGAAGAACTGCAAAGGACGATGCTTCGCCATGCCAGAATGCAGATGGAACAAAAGGGCGAGGTTCTTGGCATCAGGGAAATGCGGAAACATGTCGCATGGTATACGAAAGGACTGGAAGGTTCAGCGAAGCTCAGGGACGAGATCAACCATGTGGAGAGTTATGAGGAACTGGAGAGTCTCCTGGGGGAAAAAACGTTGCGAAGAGCGATGTGAAAGCGCCGGAAAAATAGTAGGAAATAGTAATTGTAAGTGCCCAGGAAATTGTTGACACAGAAGGGCTGCTTATGTATAATAATAAAATTATGAAAGCTAAAGTTATTATTCACAGTCAATATGGATTTGCAGGCATGCTCGTCATGCTTGCATGTAAGGGCGCCTGCAAATCCATATTAGGCTTGCGAAGCAAGAACTCTGCCCACATAAGCAGTCTTAGCTCCGTAAGGAGCGGGAGACGAGTGCGCATGCAGGCAGAGTTACTGTGAATAAGTAACAAGCCAAAGCAATAAGAGGAGAAAAAGAAATGGAAGCTAAGAAAACATTACTCACTTATACGGGATTGAAAAATCTGGAGGATGAACTGGAGAATCTCAAGGTCGTCAAGAGGAAAGAGGTCGCCGCAAAGATCAAAGAGGCAAGAGAGCAAGGGGACCTCTCCGAGAATGCAGAGTACGATGCGGCAAAAGATGAACAGCGGGATATCGAAGCGAGGATCGAGGAGCTGGAAAAGATTCTTAAGAATGCTGAAGTGGTAGTGGAGGACGATATTGATCTGGAAAGGATCAACATCGGATGTACGGTCGAAGTGTACGACAAAGAATTTGAGGAAGTCATGGAATTCAAAATCGTAGGTTCCACAGAAGCCAACAGCCTCGCAGGGAAGATTTCTAATGAATCGCCGGTCGGGCAGGCTCTTATTGGAAAAAAGATCGGTGATACTGTATCTGTAGAGACACAGGCGGGGGTCATCGAATACGAGGTGCTGAAGATCAACCGCTCAATCTAGCAGTCGCCTATTCGGCGATGGATTTTAAGAAGAACCCCCGCATGCCGTGCATTCGGGGTACCGTAATTTAGATCGCCTATTCGGCGATGGATTTTAATAGGTAAGGAGTGAAAATCGTGGCAAACGGACAGGAAACGGATATCAATCATTTGAGGAAGGTACGGCGGGAGAAACTGGCGGAACTTCAGGCGAACGGGAAGAACCCGTTTGAGATCACAAAGTTTGGTGTAACACACCACAGTAAAGAAATTAAAGAAGAGTTTGACGCCCTTGAAGGAAAAAGAGTCGTTCTGGCCGGACGTATGATGTCGAAACGTATTATGGGAAAGGCATCTTTTTGCAATGTTCAGGATTTGCAGGGGGACATCCAGTCTTATGTAGCGCGCGACAGTATAGGAGAAGAAGAATATAAAGAGTTTAAAAAGATGGATATCGGCGATATTGTCGGGACTGCAGGGGAAGTATTCCGTACCAAGACTGGCGAGATCTCGGTTCATGCCTCTGA
>CAMNWW010000035.1 GCA_946566415.1 uncultured Lachnospiraceae bacterium
TGCATGATTGTCATTTCCGATACGACGCCCCTGATTTCCTTAATGAAAATTGGCCAGTTAATCCTGTTAAACCATCTTTTTGGCGAAGTACAGATTCCATCTGCTGTTTTTGAGGAACTCGTATCAAATCCGAGGTTTCCGGATGAAAACAGGCAGATCAGAGAATGTCCATTTATCAAAAAAATAAATGTCACTGACACAGATGCCGTAAATTTACTTCGACGTTCAACGGGGTTAGATGCCGGTGAAAGTGAGGCTATCATACTGTCAGATTCTATTCCTGCTTCCCTACTGCTCATGGATGAGGCCAAGGGCCGGGAAGTTGCCATGCAGATGGGGATACAGCTTATGGGGACTATCGGCGTACTTCTGATTGCTAATAACGGAAATCTCTTATCCCAAAATCAGGTTTTAGAATGTATAGAAACATTAAAAGTAACCGGTCGGCATATCAGCGACAGATTATACGAACAATTAATAAAAAAGTTATCCGATTGAAAATGGAATAATAAAAAAGTTCCATGAAAAAAGAACGCTTTTAGGAATACAACCTGGAGACGTTCTTTTTCTTTCTTGAATAATTCTGTTATGAATAATCAATAATTCGGGATTTTCTCCTTCCATGCCGTAACCTGTGAAAATAATTCTTCCATATTAATTTTTTGGAAATCTGTTGTATCAACCTTAATCTGACTGCCATCAACACAGAAGGAATCAAATCCTCTTTGTTCTATTCCATGAACAAAATCTTCATAAGAAATAGTTTTTGTTTTTGTGTTTTTTAGATTATCCTCGTTCTTTTCCGGGTAACAGCCATTCACAACATGACCTCTGTGCCTGTCAGGACTGCTTTCCCGTTTTAGAAAACGCTGGTAGATCACTTTGTAATCGCCTGTTAATGTAATAGTCAATGCAGAATATTGATATTTTTCTAAAAGGTTTTTTATTCCCTGTTTTGACGAATATTCAAAATTATTCTCTAAGATAAAAGGTTGTCTTGCTTCCATAAGCTGACCTGCAACATAGTACATAATTTCCATGCTGGCAGTTCCAAGCTTTACTTTTTCCGCTCTCGACTGAAAACCAACATTATCAAATAACAATTCTTTTATGGCATCCTTTGAAATAACAGGAAGATTTAACCTTTCAGACAAGGCTTTTGCCATAGTGCTTTTTCCAGTTGCCGGAATGCCCGTCACTAATATACAATACATTTTTCATTTTCCTTTCAAACTACCGGTTTCTACAGGGGTCTATGATTCGTTTAATTTCGCCGCTTTGACAAAAAGGACAAATCCGATAATGAACATTACGGCAATAACGGCGACTCCAGCGTTTGCCACATGGGTAACCTGCGCCACGACTCCAACAAGGGTCGTTCCCATAAAGGCGGCGCCTTTTCCGCAGATATCGTAGATCCCAAAATATTCACCAGACTTTTTGACCGGAATGATTTTGGCAAAATAGGAACGGGACAACGCCTGGATTGCTCCCTGGAACATGCCTACCAGGACTGCGAGCAGCCAGAATTCCCACTGTTTGTCAAGCTGGATAGCAAAGAGGGCGATTCCGGTGTAGGCGATGATGCAAATCCGTATCAGCAGGTCGGTCGCATATTTTTTCGACAGACGGGAGAAGATGAGCGCGCAAGGGAAGGCGACAAGCTGAGTAACTAAGAGCGCCAGAAGAAGCCCCGAAGTGTCAAGCCCGAGCGCGCTGCCGTAGGCGGTCGCCATCTCGATGATCGTGTAAACGCCGTCGATAAAAAAGAAAAATGAAAGCAGATAGAGGAAAATATGCTTTTCACCCCGGATATCCTTCAGCGTGCCTGCGAGCCGTTTAAAACTATGCCTTACCGGGTGCTTTGGTAGATCGATATAGTGTTTCTGCCTATAGTTCCGAATCAGCGGGAGAGTGGCAAAGAACCACCAGGCCGCGTTAAGGAAAAAGGCAAGACCCATGGCATTATGCATGGTCAGACCGATTTTGTCGTACATCAGGACAAAGACAAGGGAAATCGCGAACGGGATACAGCTCCCGATATATCCCCAAGCATAGCCGTGAGAAGACACGGTATCCATCCGGTCAGGAGACGTCACGTCTACCAGCATAGAATCATAGAAGATCAGGCTGGCATTGTAGCCGACCTTGGCGACCACAAAGACAGCGAGAAAAACGATCCAGGAATTCGGGAGCGATAAAGAACCGCACCCCATGACGCCTACCACCACCGATAGGACAAACAGGGGCATCTTGTAATCTTTTGTGTCCGCCAAAGACCCGAGCGCCGGACCGATGAGGGCGACGATGATAGTGGAAACAGAAGCGGCGTATCCCCAGTAGGCGAGATAATCCACCTCAGAAATTCCGGCGTTTCCCGCCAGATAGTTGAAATAGATCGGAATGATCGTGGACACCAGCATAATAAACGCCGAGTTGCCTACGTCATATAAGATCCAGTATTTTTCTAGTTTCGTTATTTTTTGATGTTCCATTTGGTCCTCCCTACTCAAACGATCGGTCAAAACGATTGTCGAGTTCCTCTCCAGTTTTAAGACATTCATCGAAACTTACGATCATACGGGCGGCAAGATCTACCGAAGAATCAAAACGTTCAAGAAGTCCGGCGTTTGATTCATAGCATGCGGGGTTATCCTTCCTCTGATACATCAGTCCCTTACAGTAAGCGTATTTTCCGGTCGCTTTCAGCAGTGTGTTTACTACATGGAACTTCGCAGGACATGGGGCTGTGAAAATCTGCTTTACGCGGCGCAGGTCTTTCAGAGAAGCAAGGACAAGCTCCGGGGTTACACTTTTTGCGTAAAACGGGGCGATGGCGGCCGCGCTTACCTCGTCTGCAGGCAGCAGGTCAGGAATCGGATACGAGAACGGATCATGCCCGTCCAGGCGCAGCAGTGTTTTTTCAAATTCCGCTTCGATTTCCAGATGCTGTACCCCGGTCTTTTCTATCATTTCAGAAACATAAGGATGACATTCGCTATCCAGGATAAAATGACAGATAAAGCCGATCAGATAAGCATATTCCCGGCTGCTTGTACCAGTTTTACGAAGCACGCAGGCGGCATGCCTGAAAAATGGCAGCGCCGATAAGTGGTGCAGACGGCCGCCGTACCTGACGACAGGATTATCCTTATAAGGACGATAAAAAAAGAAAATATCAGGTCCCTGAAGACCAATGGAAAATTGCGGATAGTATCGCGTCACGGTTTCACGAAGCGTCCCTTCAAGACGTTCGGAAACCTGGACGCCGAAACGGTCGTGTGCATAAATAGCGGGCATACAATCCCCTCCTTCTTCTCATGAGAAACATTCTTTAGGATTATTGTACCCCGAAGAAGGGAAAAACGCCAGTAATTTGATTAGAATTTATGTTTATTCGTGAATTTTATATCTATTGAGTTGATTTTGCATTGCAAATAGCATATAATATAAGTACAATGAAATGCGAAAGAAGTTGATACTATGGCAAGCACAACAAATTTCAGCGTCCGTATGGACAGCGACATCAAAAAACAGTGTGAAACGCTTTACAGCGAGTTGGGTATGAACCTGACTACCGCAATTAATGTTTTCCTGCGCCAGTCCCTCCGGGTCGGCGGTTTTCCTTTTGAGGTCAGGCTGGAACAGCCTAACAAGGAAACAATTGCCGCCATGTTGGAGGCAGAACGTATTGCACATGACATAAACGTGAAGCACTACTCCGATGTAGAAGAAGCACTCCAGGAGCTGAAACGATGAACCGAGAAATTGTCTGGACGACAAAGTTCAAAAAGGACTATAAGCTGGCAATCAAGCGTCACCTTGATATTGACTTGCTGGATGATATTATCCGGGCACTGTCGCGGGGCGAAATATTGCCGGAAAAAAACAAAGACCATGAGTTGTCCGGAAATTGGGCAGGGCACCGGGAATGTCATATCCAGCCTGATTGGTTATTGGTCTACCGCATTGAAGATGATATTCTGGTGTTGTCACTGACCCGTACTGGGAGGCACAGCGATATTTTCGGCAAATGAGATACCGCCGTATGGGAAATAAAAATCCTGTATGGTATTTTTATGATTATAGCGATGGCTCCAGGTTTCTTGTTGGCGAACTCCTTGTTCCGGTATCCTTATGTGATGTAATAATGCAGGAAAGAAACGCCGAAACTTAAGAAAATTGAACAGAGCATAAGGAGGCGTGCCATAAGGGTTCATAGGGAATATAGAAAAATTTGTAATTTTGCTGGAAATGGCTCCGGGACTATGATATTATAGGATAAATTGTTGGAAATACGATGCAGAATAATCAAGTGACGGAGCATAATCAGATGATCATTCAAGAAAAAATGAAAAAGCCGGTACTGGAGGCAAAGTATCTGAACGTAGAGAACACGGATAGATACCGTCCCATTATCCGGCTTTTTTATTTGAAATATGAAAAACTAAAATACTGGATGTACCAGGAAGAGG
The DNA here is from genome assembly GCA_946566415.1 of uncultured Lachnospiraceae bacterium. Classification (GTDB taxonomy): domain Bacteria; phylum Bacillota; class Clostridia; order Lachnospirales; family Lachnospiraceae; genus Allocoprococcus. The sequence goes on from CAMNWW010000035.1 coordinate 4,476, forward strand.
TCTTTGAAGAATTAAAGGAAGATCCTGGTTTCGCGGAATATACGATGGAGCAGTGCCAGCAGGACCTTTCGGCGCTTGCAGCGTGGGGAAACCTGTCTACGATTCAGGATACGAGAAAGGTGACGACGATCGAGGAGTTTAAGAATAAAAAATTCCGGTATCAGCTATCCGAGACGGCTGTGGAGATCGAGAGAATGGTCATCCGCATCGAGAACCTTTTTATCGAAGGCTCTTCACTGGAGCCGACCCTGCTTGAGAGGCTGCGGATTAATATGGGAAGGTTAAAGGAGATGTCTCTTACGGAGGGCGAGAAGCTGTATGGATGGTGGAACGATCTGAACAATGATTTTATCCGGCTGAACCAAAATTACCAGGATTATATGAGAGAACTGAGCAGTGTGAAGGCGGAAGAAATGATGAAGACGAAAGAGTTCCTCGTGTTCAAGGACAGGCTTATCGAGTACCTTCGTTCTTTTGTGAAGAGCCTTCAGGTCAATGTGACGGCGATTGAACAGCAGCTTTGCGATATAGACCTGGAAGTGGTGAAAAACGTACTTCAAAAAGTGACGGCCTACGAGCTTTCGATTCCGAGAATAGACGTAGAAGTAGATGAACAGATGATCTATGATAAAGTGAAAGGACGATGGGAGAGTATTTCAGAGTGGTTTTCCGGAAGAGAGGGGATGGAATCCGAAGCAGGGAAAGTGTTCGACACGACAAATGAGATCATACGGAAGATCACAAGATATGCGACACGGATCAGCGAGATGAGCAATCAAGGCTCGAACCGGCGGGAAGAATATAAAAAACTGGCGCAGATGTTCGGCAGATGTAAGGACATCAACGAGGCGCACCGTCTGTCGGCGGTAGTGTTCGGCATAGAAAAGCCGCTGCATATAAAGGCGGAAATCCACAGAGAGACGGACAGCATCCACAGCGGGGTATACGACGAGACTCCGCATGCCGTGACCGTTTCCCCAAGGGTACGTACCTACAAGGAGAAGGCAAAGAGAAGCAGCATTATCGATCGCTCAAAGGAAAAAGAAGAGACGCGCCTGGCGATGATACGAAGGCTTACAGAAGAGAGGAAGCTGCTGAACAGTTATATCCGGGACGGAAGGCTGGAGTTTGCCAATCTTCCGGTAATCGAACCGCATGTGCGGGACATGTTTCTTTTCTGGCTGTCCAAAGCGCTGGAGCGGAAAAATCATCGGGCCAAAACAGAGGACGGCCAGTTCTATCATATTGAAAAGGATGAAACAAGAGGATACTGTACGCTGGAATGTACGGACGGGACTTTTCAGATGCCTGCTTACACGATTGTATTTGAAGAAGGAGAGTAGCATGAGAACGTTGGAAATCTTGCTTAGCTTTCGCTGGATATTAAAATCCAGGGACCGGGAAGCCTATTACCAAGTAAAAGAAGCGCTCGCGTCGGGAGATGAAAAGAAGTTCCTGATGGAAAAGATGGGATATCAAGTCCTGGTGAATCCGTATATGATCAAAGTGGAGAAAATGCCGGCGGTCCCGGAAAACTGGATGGGCATCCTGGAATTTAGGGAGCCGATAGAGTACGTCTTCTTCTGTATCGTACTGATGTTTCTGGAGGACAAAGAAGCCCAGGAGCAGTTCGTATTGTCGGAATTGACCGAATTTGTCCAGAGCCAGTACGAAAAGGAGCAGATCGACTGGACAGTTTACCGGTATAGGCGGCATATGATTAAAGTGATGAAATACTGCGTATCCTGCGGCATTCTGAATGTGGACGACGGAAGCGAAGAAGGCTTTGCCAAAGACGATACAAGTGAAGTCTTGTATGAAAATACCGGGGTTTCGCGCTATTTTATGAAAAATTTCACACAGGATATCATGGGATACACAACTCCAAAGGATTTTGAAAAAGAGGAATGGATCGATGTAAATGAAGACCGTGGAATCGTGAGAAGACAGAGAGTATACCGGAAACTCCTGATGTCCATGGGAATGTACAAAAGTATAGACGCGGAAGAGGATTTTGCCTATGTGAGAAATTACAGAAATATGATACAGGGCGAACTCGCGGAATTGTTCGACTGTGAGCTTCAGGTGCATAAAAGCAGCGCCTATCTTGTCCTGGGTCCGGACTGCAGGCTTGGGAGATGTTTCCCTGAAGAAAATACACTTTCTGATATTGTTCTTTTGATCAATCAGATCATACAGGAGAGGGTATGCGCCGGCAGGATAACAGTGCCTCTGGATGAGCAGATATGTATCCCTAAGGAGATGCTGCGCGGTATTGTAGACGAATGTAAGGAAAGATTCGGGCATGGTCTGAATAAGACATACCGGGAAATGACGTTCGCAGAATTTTACCGGGAGGTATCTGCGTACATGGAGGAGCTTTGTCTCATAGAGACAGAGCATGACGATGTGAAAATAAAGCCTGTGGCAGGAAAAATCCTGGGAAAATATCCAGACGATTTCATGAAAGACGTTTGAATCGCCTGACGGCGATGGAATTGGAGGAACCCCCTCCCATACGTTCGGGGTACCTGATTTTAAATCGCCTGGCGGCGATGGAATTGGAGGAAATGATGAACAGTAAGTGGCAGATAAATAAGGTCGGGCTGATCGATTTCTGGTACTATGATGAAGAGGAATTTGAGTTTGCGGACGGGCGTATGCTGCTGCGCGGGGCAAACGGTTCGGGGAAATCCGTGACGATGCAAAGTTTTATCCCCCTGCTCCTTGACGGGAATATGCGCCCGGAGCGGCTGGATCCGTTCGGCTCCCGGGCAAGAAAAATAGAGAATTATCTTCTGGAAGAGGACGACGAACGGGAGGAACGGACAGGCTATCTGTACATGGAGCTTAAGAGACAGGAAAGCGAGGAATACTTAACGCTAGGGATCGGCCTTCGTGCGCGTAAGAATAAGAAACTGGAATCGTGGTATTTCTGTATTACGGACGGAAGGCGGGTGGGAGAAGATCTGTTCTTATATAAGGATGTCAAGAATAAGATCACCTGTTCAAAGGGGGAATTAAAATACCGGATCGGGGACGGAGGAAAAGTGCTGGAGACGCAGGGAGAGTACGCCCAGTGCGTCAACCGCCTGCTTTTTGGCTTCGAGACGCCAGAAGAATATAAGGAACTCCTGGATCTTTTGATCCAGCTTCGTACGCCCAAGCTGTCCAAAGATTTTAAACCCTCGGTCATCAATGAAATCTTAAGCAGTTCGCTCCAAACCCTCTCCGAAGACGATCTGCGCCCGATGTCGGAAGCCATCGAGAACATGGATAATCTTAAAACGAACCTTGATACCTTACACGACAGTATACGCGCGGCGCGCCAGATAGAAAAAGTGTACGACCAATATAATCAGATTGTGCTCTATGACAAAGCACTCTTATTTACAGATGTGTTGAGATCATATGAAACCTGCAAAAAAGAGGGGAAGGCGGTTCTAAATGATCTGCTGGAGAGTACCGAAAAGCTTCAAAAGGAAGAATCACGCTATGAAGAATTAAAGCAGGAAGAGACGGTCCTAAGGGAAGAAAAGACGTCTCTTGACAAAAGCGACGCTGCGCAGCTCAAAGAGCGGGAGAACCGCCTTGAGGCGGAGCTTACGGAGAAACAAAAGGAGCAAAGCGGTAAAGAGCGGCAGGAGCAGGAAAAGAAAGAGAAGGAATTGGACACCAGGGAACGGATCAGGGCAGAGGAAGAAAGCGCTGAAAAGATCTGGGAGGACATCGAAACCGGGCTGGAAGAGATGGAGACGGAACTGGGGGAGATTCCGTTCGATGAATTTGTGTTTCTCAAAAATGATATTTTGAAAGAACAGGAGAAGGACTACAATTTTTCTTCGCACCATCAGCTTTTGAATGCTTATACAAAAAAGGTGGAGAGCGGAAAAGAGGCTTTGCAGGAAGAAAATAATTATCAGGAAAAGTACGGCCGATGCCTTGCGGAGCTGGACGACTGCCGCAGGGAGCAAAACTATGCGGAAAAAGAAGTGCAGCAGTATGAAAATCTTCTGCATGAGACAAAGTCGGAACTGACGGAGCAGGTGTACCTCTGGGAGAGACAGAACCGAGAGCTTAATCTTCAGGCGGAAATTTTGCAGACGATTTCCAGGAAAATAGAAGAATACGAGTTGGGAAGCGATTATTCGGAGATCAGGGAGCTGACGAAACCGAAATTATATGAGATAGAACAGACCTTATCCGAAGAAAGGCTTGTACTGACGCATGACCTTAATGAACAGGAAGAAAAACTTCAGGAAGCGAAAACAGAACTGGAAGAGTGGGAGAACAAGAAAGACCCTGAGCCGGAGCAGCCGGACAGTGTAAAGAGAAATCGGGATCTTCTAAAGGAGAAGGGAATTCCATTTTTACAGTTTTATAAAACCATAGAGTTTGACCGCACGCTTTCGGAAGAAGGGATGAACCGTCTGGAAGAGGCGCTGCTTGCGACGGGTGTGTTGGACGCGCTGGTCGTTCCGGAGGAATATAGGGAAAAGGTATATGAACTAGATAAAGGAGTCTGCGACCGATACATTTTCAGCGACGTGCAGCATGTCAGGCAGAATCTGCAGGAAGTCCTGGAAGTGGATAACGGAGAAAACGATATCCTTCTCTACCACAATATTTCTAATATTCTTTCTGCGATCGGGTACGGGCAGGAAAGCGCGGAACGCGGGGGCGGTTCATGGATCGACCAGGACGGAAATTACCGGCTCGGCGTTCTTGAAGGAACGGTCACGAAAGAGTATCAGGCGCGGTTCATCGGCGTCCGCGCAAGAGAAAAGTTCAGGAAAGAGAAAATAGAAGAGCTGACAGCGGCCTGCGGGCAGCTTGAGAAAACCGTAAACGAACTAAAGATGCGCCTGGAAGAAAACAAAAGCAGGATAGAACAGGCACGCGCTGAGTGGGAACATTTCCCCAAGGATGAAGATTTAAAGACTGCGGCAAAAGCGCTGGCCGACAAGGAGTACGCGCTGGAACAGAAGAATAAAAGGCTTTGGGAGCAGCAGGCCTTGGCGGAGAAAGAAAGGGCGGCTCTGGATGAGATCAGGATAAAAGTAAGAGAAATCTGCGGGAAATGCTATCTGCCTCCAAGGTTAGATACTTTTACTCAGGCGCTAAAGTCCCTGTACCGATATAAAGAGCTTTTGGCGGAACTTCAAGTCCTGCACGGGAATTATCAAAATGGACGCCGGTATATCGAAAGCCGGAGAGAATATCTGGAAGAAGTGGAAGCCGATTTAGACGATATCCGCTACGAACTGGGCCGGATCATGCGGAAAGTGCGTGAACTGGAAGGACTTCTGGTATCTGTCAGAGAACAACTGGCGTTGACAGATTATGAAGAGATTAAAGAACGTCTGGACTATTGTGTAAAACGTCTCGGAGAGCTTCCGGGGGAACGTGAAAGGTGCGTGGGAAGGCAGGAGTCGCTGAGAAAAGAAGGGGAGGTACTAGAGGAGAAAGGCAGGCAGAATGAAAAGAAACAGTCGGAACTTCTTATGAAGAAAGAAAAATATGAGCGGGTCTTTGCGGCGGAGTACCGGCTCGATTATGTAGAGCGCGGGTTCGTCGCAGGCGACGATATGGAAGACCAGGCGAAAAAGGTCTGCAGTCAGTTTGCCGGAAGGTTTGGAAATAAAAAACAAAGCGACCTGTTTGGGAACCTTCAGGAATCATATCATAGTAACCGGGGATATTTATTGGATTACCAGATTACACTGCAGACATTGTTTGAAGATATGGATGAAGACAACAGCGTTCTGGATGTGAGTGTAAAACGAATCGATATCTCGGCAAAATACAGAGGAACGGCAGTAAAATTTAAAGAACTGATCGAAAAGATGAGTGAAGACGCGGAGGCGCTCGGCCGCCTTCTCAGCGACCGCGACCGGGAATTGTTTGAGGATATTCTGGCAAACACCATCAGTAAAAAAATTCGCGGGAGAATCCAGGCGAGCAAGCGGTGGGTAGAAAAGATGAACACGCTGATGGAGTCCATGCAGACCTCCAGCGGACTAAAACTCAGTCTGAGATGGAAGAACAAAACGGCCGAGAAGGAGGAGCAGCTGGATACAAAGGCGCTTGTGGATCTTCTGCAGAAAGACGTGGAAATTATGCGGGAGGAAGAGGTAGAAAGCCTCTCCAGACACTTTAGGTCCAAGATCGACGAGGCGAGGAAGATCACAGGAGATATCGGTTCAGTGCAGTCTTTCCATGCGACGATGCGGGAGGTGCTGGATTATCGAAAATGGTTCGAGTTCAAACTGGAATGCCAAAAGACAGGCGAGAAGAAGAGAGAACTGACAGACCGGGTGTTCTTCACATTCAGCGGAGGAGAAAAGGCGATGGCGATGTACGTCCCGCTTTTCTCGGCAGTGGTTGCAAAATATGCGGGAGCCAGATCCGACGCCCCGAAGCTGATCTCTCTCGACGAGGCTTTCGCGGGCGTGGACGAGACAAATATCAGGGATATGTTCCGGCTTATGGTAGAATTTGAGTTTAACTTTATGATCAATTCCCAGATATTGTGGGGCGATTACGATACTGTTCCGGGTCTTGCGATCTATCAGTTGATCAGACCGGAAAATGCAAAGTTTGTATCCGTGATCCCTTACATTTGGAATGGAAAAGTGAAAATCATGACCGCCGCGGAAGGAGAGTAGACAATGCCGGACGACAGTAAGCAGAAAAAGCGGGAAGAATGCCTGACGTACTTTCGTAAGTGGCCGGTCTACCGAAAATTATTCCAAAAAATGAAAAATAAATATGAAAGCCTGGGACATATGGGCGGCAAGGTGGTTCTGACAGGACTTAGCAGAGAGGATAAGCTTCAACTGGGCGGATTTTTGCAGAAGGACTTTACTGACAATAAGACGGTTACAGTGTCCGCAGAGCTATTTGAGAAATGTCTGGCAGGAAGCAGATTTTCCGGGATTTCCCTGGAGGAGCTGCTGCAGATGTATTTTGGAAGCACGCTGACAGGAAAGAAAGAAGAAAGACAAAAGGAGATCGACCAGAGAAAAGATTTCTTTGAAACCCTGCTGACAGAATATAAAGACACTTTGGCGGGGAATTGGATGAAAACAGTGCTGAAAGAACATGGGGCGGGATATGAAATGCTCCTCAAGCTGTATCGGGACGATCCTGTGAAATTGAAGGAGACGGTAAAATACGTCGTATCGGCAGCAGAACAGCTTCCCGGTCCCTCCGGCGCCGGAGGCGATATGGAACTTTTGGCGGTATTTGCGGCAAAGGCGACAGGAGATCCCCAGTATTTTGACGTGGGGACTGTGGGAGAAAGGCTGCTTTTGGCGATTTTGTCTGCAAATCTGCAGGAAGAAAAAGATGCTGAGCTGTCGGATACGGAAAGGAAGAACCAGCTCTTTTACCGGGCAGGTATTTTAAAAGACGACTTGTCAAACGATATACTTGTGTATGGAATCCGTGCATGGAAACCGGACGGAACGATTCATGAGGGGATCGAAGGATTTTTCAGGGAACAAGAACCTGTCCGCCTGACTCTGCGCACTGTCGGGAGGATCGGAAATGCCCGCGCAGGCCGCGAAACGATATATCTGCTTGAAAATCCGGCTGTATTTTCAGATATGATTAAGAGAGATCCAGGCTGTACGGCGATCTGTGTAAACGGGCAGCCAAGGCTTTCCGCGCTTATTTTACTCGATATCTTGAGAAAAGAGCATATTTTCTATTATTGGGGAGATTTTGACCCGGAAGGGCTCTTGATCGCGCAGCGCCTGAAAGAACGGTATGGAGACAGGCTTCGGCTATGGAATTACCGAGCCGAGTGGTATTATAAGTATTTATCAGACGTCACGTTAAGTGAAGTAAGGATGAAAAAGCTTGGGAAAGTCCATCTCCCGGAACTTAAGGAATTGAGGGAAGGCATGGAAAAAGAGAGACGCGCGGCATATCAGGAGGCGATGATGGAGGAATGGAATTGATAGAGATGAACTGTGAGGGACTTACTCCGGTCTCCAGCAGTTCTTCTTTGATCAGCTCCAGCATGACGGATTTCCCGCCGCGGCGGATTCCGGTCATTACTTTTATCAGTTCTCCACCGATGAACGGGCGGATACGGCTCATGCAAATTATAAATAAAAATCAACAAATAAATTATAATTTCATCAGTTATATCTGATAAAAAGAGATTAAAACACCCCGAAACTAAAAAATGTCCCGGGGCGCTTTTTTATCGTTTATTACTCCTTCTCCAGATATGGAGTTTTTCCGCTTCAGCAATCAGTTCGTCGCGGAAATCAGGATGTGCGACGGAGATCAGAGCCTCCGCTTTCTGCCAGGTCGCAAGGCCTTTCAGATTCACTTTGCCGTACTCCGTTACTACATAATGCGTGTTCGCGCGGGTGTCGGTCACGATGGAGCCTGGATTTAAGGTTGGAAGGATACGGGATTTCAACTGTCCGTCCCTCGTCTTGAAGGTGGAGGAGCAGCAGATGAAGCTCTTTCCGCCTTTGGAGAGATAAGCGCCAAGGACGAAATCAAGCTGTCCGCCTGCACCGCTGATGTGTTTGGTTCCGGCGCTTTCCGCGTTGACCTGTCCGAACAGGTCGATGTCTACCGCGTTATTGATGGACATGAAATGGTCCAGCGCGGAAATAGAACGAATATCATTTGTATAATCTACCGGCGCGGCCATACACTGCGGATTATTATTCAGAAAATCATAGAGTTTTTGTGTTCCGGCGGCAAAGGCATACACCTGCCTGCCCTTGTCGATATTTTTTCTCGCGCCGGTAATCTTGCCTGCTCGGGAAATATCAACAAAGGCGTCGACATACATCTCCGTATGAACTCCCAGATCTTTTAAATCAGACTGAGCGATCAGTGAACCGACCGCGTTCGGCATTCCGCCGATTCCGAGTTGGAGGCAGGCGCCGTCCGGTATCTCTTCTACAATTAATTTTGCCACAGCTTCATCAATCTCAGAAGCGCCTCCTGCAGCCATGGAGCCGACAGGCGGATTATCCCCTTCTACGATAGAAGTAACCTTGGAGATATGGATGCCTTCGCTAAAACCGCCCAGGCACCGGGGCATATTCTGGTTGACTTCCACGATGATGACTTCTGCGCGGCT
>CAMNWW010000036.1 GCA_946566415.1 uncultured Lachnospiraceae bacterium
CAGAAGCGAGGAAAGAATGGGTAAAATATTCTATTTGATGGGAAAAAGCGCCTCTGGAAAAGATTCCATTTATAAAAGCCTGAAAGATAAGCTTCCAGAATTAAAGACTGTGACGCTTTATACGACACGGCCGAACCGGGGCGGCGAGCGTGAAGGAGAAGTGTATTATTTTGTAAATGAAGAATGTCTGGAGAATTTTCAGCGGGAGGGCAGGGTCATTGAACTGCGCGCCTATGACACCGTATGCGGAATATGGAAGTATTTTACAGCGGACGACGGGCAGTTTGATCAGGAGCAGGCAGATTATCTGATGATAGGGACGTTGGAATCCTATGAGAAAATGCAGAAGTATTTCGGCAGGGAAAAGCTGGTTCCTCTCTATATTGAAGTGGAGGACGGAGAGAGGCTTCATAGGGCGTTGGTTCGGGAGAGGAGCCAGGATGTGCCTCGTTATGCGGAAATGTGCCGGCGGTTTCTTGCGGACACGATTGATTTCGCAGAGGAGAACCTGCTGCGGCTGGGTATTACGGAGCGGTTTGAGAATGTAGAATTTGAAGAAACCTTAAGGAAAATTTTAGAAAGAATTCAATGTGAGAGGAAGAATTTGGTCTAGGTATTCATGCAGTTTTATGATATACTTATGTAGAGAATTGTGGGAGCGCAAAGCGCGGAACAATTCGTAAGGCATCTGTTGTACCCAATATCTTAGAGATGCCGGGGTCAAAAAGCGGGACGATAGGAGGAAATATGTCAGGATTTAAGGATGTCGTAGGACATAATGACATGATTCGATATATAAAGAATACGGTAGAACAGGATCAGGTTTCCCATGCTTATATCCTGAACGGAGAGAGAGGATCAGGGAAGAAGCTGTTGGCAAATCTGTTCGCACAGGCGCTTCAGTGCGAGGCAAAGGAGGAGAGGCCGTGTTATGAGTGCCGGTCCTGCCATCAGGCGGTCGGCGGCAACCATCCGGACATTATCCGGGTGACACACGAGAAGCCGAATTCCATCAGCGTAGATGAGGTCCGTGCGCAGGTCGTCGGGGATGTTCAGATCAAGCCGTACAGCGGAAAATATAAGATCTATATTATCCCGGATGCGGATATGATGACGGTACAGGCGCAGAATGCGCTTTTGAAGACCATTGAGGAACCGCCGTCCTATGCTGTCATCTTTTTGCTTACGGTGAATGCGGACAGCCTGCTTCCGACAATCTGTTCGCGCTGCGTTATGCTTAAGCTTCGGAACGTCAAGGACAAGCTGGTAAAGCAGTATCTGATGCAGGTGCTTCATGTGCCGGAGTACAAGGCGGACGTATGTACCGCGTTTGCCCAGGGGAATATCGGGCGTGCGACGAAGCTCGCGAGTTCGGAGCATTTTAATGAGATCAGGGATGAGGCGGTTCAGCTGCTGAGGGAGATCGACACGATGGAGCTGGATGCTCTGGTGGAAGCAGTGAAGAGAGTCTCTCCGTATAAGATAGAGATAGAGGATTATTTGGACGTCCTTATGATTTGGTTCAGGGATGTACTTCTCTATAAGGCGACAAAGAATCTGGAGCGGGTGATTTTCAGCGAGGAGATCGGATATATCAGGGATCGCGCTATGAAGAGTTCGTATGAGGGCATTGAGACGATCATAACGGGCATTGAGAAGGCGAAGGCGCGTTTGAAGGCGAATGTTAATTTTGATCTGGTAATGGAACTCCTGCTGTTAACGATAAAGGAGAATTAGGATATGACAAAGGTGATAGGGGTCCGGTTCAGGACCGCGGGGAAGATCTATTATTTTTCCCCGGGAAAAATGAATATTAAAAAGGGGGACCAGGTCATTGTCGAGACGGCGCGGGGCGTGGAGTTCGGCAATGTAGTGATGGGAACGAAGGAAGTCCGGGACGAGGAGATCACACAGCCGCTCAAAGCGGTGATCCGGCTGGCGACAGGCGAGGACCGCAGGACGGAAGAGAAGAACCGGAAGAAGGAGAAAGAAGCCTTCGATATCTGTCTGGAGAAGATCCGTAAGCATGGGCTTGAGATGAAGCTGATTGAGGCGGAGTATACGTTTGACAATAATAAGGTATTGTTTTACTTTACCGCGGACGGACGGATCGATTTTAGAGAGCTGGTGAAGGATTTGGCGGCCGTGTTCCGTACACGAATTGAGCTGCGGCAGATTGGCGTCCGTGATGAAACGAAGATACGGGGCGGCGTCGGCATCTGCGGGCGGGAGCTTTGCTGCCATACGTATTTGTCAGAGTTTGCCCCGGTGTCGATTAAGATGGCGAAGGAACAGAATTTGTCTTTGAATCCATCGAAGATATCCGGTGTCTGCGGGAGATTGATGTGCTGTCTGACGAATGAAGAGGAGACTTATGAGGAGCTGAACAGCCGCCTTCCCGCAGTGGGCGATATGGTGACGACCAGTGAAGGTCTTCGGGGCGAGGTACATTCATTGAGTGTTCTCAGGCAGCAGGTAAAGGTCATCGTGAACCTGGATAACGACGAGAAAGAGATTCGAGAGTACAAGGTGAGTGATTTGAAGTTCAAATTAAGACGCAGGAAGAGTGAGGTCAGGCTGTCAAAACAGGAGATGAAGGAGCTGGCGGCTCTGGAAAAGAACGAAGGAGAGTCAAAGCTGGATGACAATTAATCTGAAGCCGGGAGAACGGCTGGATGACTTGCAGATAAACAATTATGAAATAATACAGCATCCTGGGCGCTTTTGCTTTGGGATGGATGCAGTGCTGCTTAGTGCATTTGCGAAGATAAGACCGGGAGAATGTGTTCTGGACCTTGGAACAGGGACAGGTATTCTCCCGATTCTTTTCGCGGCAAAAACGAAAGGGAAGCATTTTACAGGGCTGGAGATCCAAGAAGAAAGCGCGGACATGGCAAGGCGGAGTGTTCTCCATAATCATATGGAGGATCGGGTTGAGATCGTGACCGGGGATATCAAGGAGGCGTCCGGTATGTTTGGAGGCTCTTCTTTTGACGTGGTTAGCACGAATCCGCCGTATATGATCGGTGGTCATGGACTGGCAAATTCCGGAGATGCGAAGGCAATCGCGAGACATGAGGTTTTGTGTACTCTGGAGGATGTGCTTCGGGAAAGTGCGAAGACTCTGCGTCCCGGAGGAAGGTTTTACATGGTTCACCGCCCGTTTCGGCTGGCGGAGATCCTGGCAAAGATGAGCGGGACCGGTCTGGAGCCGAAGCGTATGCGCCTGGTGTACCCATATGCGGACAAGGAGCCGAACATGGTCCTTTTGGAAGGAATCCGCGGGGCAAAGCCCCGGATGAGGGTGGAGCCTCCGCTGATCGTATATGAGAGCGAGGGAAAATACAGCCGGGAAGTGCTGGAACATTACGGAATGGCCGGAACCGGCAGACCATCGGCGTAAGAGGGAATAAGGAGAGAGACATGTCAGGAATCTTATATTTGTGCGCGACTCCGATCGGGAATCTGGAGGACATGACGTTTCGGGCGGTTCGGATTTTGAAAGAAGTGGATTTGATTGCGGCGGAAGACACCAGGAACAGTATCCGCCTGCTGAATCATTTTGATATTCATACGCCCATGACGAGTTACCACGAGTACAATAAAATAGAAAAGGGGCGTAAGCTGGTGGAACGCCTTATGGCAGGGGAAAATATCGCCCTGATTACAGACGCGGGAACGCCGGGCATTTCTGACCCCGGGGAAGAGTTGGTGAGGATGTGTTATGAAGAAAAAGTTACGGTCACATCCGTGCCGGGAGCCGCGGCATGCATTTCCGCACTTACGGTTTCCGGCCTTTCGACCAGACGTTTTGCTTTTGAAGCGTTCCTTCCGGCGGATAAGAAGGAAAGGCAGGCAGTATTTGGTGAACTTAGGGAAGAGACCAGGACGATGGTAGTGTATGAGGCGCCGCATCATTTGCTGAAAACGCTTGAGGAGCTTCGGGACGCGCTGGGAGAGAAACGGCGCGTCACAGTATGCCGGGAACTTACGAAAAAGCATGAAACGCTGTTTGCCGCGACGTTTGCCGAGGCTGTTTCTTACTATAGGGAAAATGCACCGCGGGGAGAATGCGTGTTGGTGATCGAGGGGAAAAGCCGCAGAGAACTTTTGAAGGAGGAGCAAGACCGCTGGGGGCAGATGAGCGTTTCGGAACACATGGAATATTATCTGGAACAGGGAGTTGACCGTAAGGACGCGATGAAGCTGGTGGCAAAAGATAGGGGGATCGGGAAACGGGAGGTGTACCGGGAACTGCTGGATGCAGAGGAATAGGGCAGAGTTCCTGCTTCGCAGGTCTGATATGGAGCTGCAGACATCCTCTTACATGCAAGCATGACGAGTCTGCCTGCAGCTCCATATCGGCTGTGAATCGTAACTTGTTTCGTCACTTTGTACATGTTCTAAAAAAAATTTTGTTCAAACCGGATATAGACTGGGCGTTTTTTTTTTACTATACTATGAAACAGAAAAAGAAAGAAACGCGGCGGCGCCGCTGATCGAAATCAGGAGGAAAAAGCAATGGCAAGTTTATCTTTGAAGCATATTAACAAGACATATCCGAATGGATTTGAAGCAGTTAAGGACTTTAACCTGGAAATCCAGGATCAGGAATTTATCATTTTCGTAGGACCTTCAGGATGCGGTAAGTCTACAACTCTGCGTATGGTCGCAGGTCTGGAAGACATCACGAGCGGCGAATTAAAGATTGGCGACAGGGTTGTTAACGACGTAGAGCCGAAGGACAGAGATATTGCCATGGTATTCCAGAACTACGCTTTGTATCCTCATATGACAGTTTATGATAACATGGCGTTTGGTCTTAAGCTGAGGAAGGTTCCGAAGGATGAGATCGATAAGATGGTTCGTGAGGCTGCTAAGATCCTCGATCTTGAGAGTCTGCTTGACCGTAAGCCGAAGGCTCTTTCCGGTGGACAGAGACAGCGTGTCGCTATGGGGCGTGCGATTGTCCGTAACCCGAAGGTATTCCTTATGGATGAGCCGCTTTCCAACTTGGACGCAAAACTTCGTGGACAGATGCGTATTGAGATTTCCAAGCTGCATCAGAGATTAGGTACAACCATCATTTATGTAACACATGACCAGACAGAGGCTATGACTCTTGGTACGAGAATCGTTGTTATGAACGCAGGTATCGTTCAGCAGGTAGATACGCCGCAGGTACTTTACGATACACCGTGCAACCTGTTCGTTGCCGGATTCATCGGATCACCGCAGATGAACTTTGTAGACGCAGTCTGCAAGGTCAAGGGCAACAAGGCTTATCTCAAGGCAGGACCGGCAGAGATCGAGCTTACAGACGCAAAAAGCAAGAAGCTTATTGACGGCAAGTACGACGGCAAGACGGTTGTTCTTGGAATCCGTCCGGAAGATGTACATGACGAGCCGGAATTTATCGCAAAATCTCCGAACACTCTGATCGAAGCAACGATCCGTGTATATGAGATGCTTGGCGCGGAAGTTTATCTCCACTTTGATTATGAAGGCGCAAGCATGACGGCAAGAGTTGACCCAAGAACAAAAGCAAGAACAGGCGATACGGTTAAATTTGCTCTTGACGCAGAAAAGATTCATGTATTTGATAAAGAGACAGAGCTGACAATTACGAACTAGTCTTTCACAGGAATATAATGGTAGAAATGACCGCCATACTAATGTATAATTGGTATGGCGGTTTCTTTTTTTGTAAATACTTTAAGAAGCAGAAGGAGGCTGAAGGGAAATGGATTGGAGTCGTGTGACGCTTAAAAAGATAAGAGGGTTGATCGTATTTACGATTGCCATTTTGGTAGGACTTTGGAGACTCGACATTGTGTTTGGGGCAGTCGGATTCGTGTGGAGAATTCTTCTTCCCTTTGCTATAGGCGGCGCCATCGCATTCATAATCAATGTCCCGATGTGCTTCGTGGAGAAAAAATTATTCGGGGAGGATATGGAAAAGCGCGGGCGCGCGGCAAAAAAACTAGCAAGACCGATAAGCCTGATCTTGACGGTCGCGGCGGTGATCGGTGTCATAGCGTTAATCATGTTTGTATTAGTGCCGCAGCTCGCAGAAACGGTTATGAGCCTGGGGAGAAATATCGCGGCGTTTCTTCCTGAATTCCGTAAATGGGTGGAGGATCTGACAAATGAGAACGCAGAAGTGATGAAATGGGTAGATAAGATAGAGTTTGACCCGGATACAATGCTCCAGTGGGGAATCAGCGCTTTTGGAGTAGGCGCCGGAAATATGGTGAGCACCACAATGGCGGCCGTAGGAGGCATCATAAACAGCGTTACCACTTTTTTTATTGCGTTTTCCTTTGCATGTTACATTCTGGTACAAAAAGAAAAACTCCATGTTCAGGTACGGAAGGTGATCTATGCATTTATACCCAGGAGGAAGGCGGAGGTGGTATTGGAGATTTGCTCTCTGACCTATAAAACTTTTGCCAGTTTTCTGGCGGGCCAGTGCGTGGAGGCAGTGATCCTGGGGAGCATGTTTGTTGTTTCCATGACCGTGATTAAGATGCCGTATGCACTGCTCGTAGGAATAATTATCGCATTTACGGCGCTTGTTCCTGTTTTCGGAGGATTTATCGGGAGCAGTCTGGGGTTTGTGCTGATCTTCATGGTAAGCCCAAAACAGGCGTTGCTTTTCGTCGGCTTGTTTCTTCTTCTTCAGGAAATAGAAGGGAACCTGATCTATCCCCGTGTGGTCGGAAATTCTGTGGGCCTTCCTTCCATCTGGGTTCTGGCGGCGGTCAGCATCGGCGGCAGTATGATGGGGATTGTAGGGATGCTGGTTTTTATTCCGATTGCATCGGTTGCCTACGCCTTGTTCCGCGAGGTGGTTTACTTGAAACTTAAAAAGAATAAGATCAAAAAAGTAACGGTAAATTCTATAGTGGAATATACACCGCAGGAGGTGGAACAGATGAAAAAGGCATATGAGGCGGAGCATCCTGAGGAGGGAGAGAGCGTTTAGCGTTTTGACCAAAAGAAGAAGGAGCAGAAGTGAGGAAAGGAGACCCGGTATGGAATTTAAGGTTGGCGCCGGCAAGTCGGATTTTGCAGACCTGCGTAATTCGAGGGACTCGGCTATGAGGTGGAATCAAACAAAGAAAAAGGGCTTGGAAGACCGGATATTTTATTGAAGGACGATGATAATCGCAGGGCGATTATCATCGAAGCGAAAAAGTCTGATTATGAAAAAATATGCTGCGGGGCTATACGGTTACGACCAGATACTTTGCTATGGAGCCGCTTTTTTTAAAAAACAGGTAAAAGTCAAGGAAATGCCTAGTGCAGTCCTATAAGGAGTCCTATCATGTGGACGAAAAACGCGGCCGCGTATGCGATCAAACATTGTCCGACAACTACACCGGCCGCCCATTTTCCGCCTAATTCCCGTTTAACAGACGCAACTGCGGCGACGCAGGGGGTATAGAGCAGACAGAAAACTAACAGGCTGGCGGCTCCAAGCGGCGTGATCGTACCGACCAAAGCCTTTGTTGTCCCAAAAAGTACGGATAAAGTTGAAACGACGCTTTCTTTTGCAAGAAAACCGGTAATCAGAGCCGTTGAAATCCGCCAGTCGCCAAGACCTAAAGGAGCTAAGACTGGGGCAATAAACCCGGCAGCTAAAGCTAAGATGCTGGACTGGGAATCTTCCACCATATTCAGCCGGAAATCAAAGGTCTGCAGGAACCAGATGATGATTGTGGCAATAAAAATGATGGTAAAGGCACGCTGAAGAAAGTCTTTTGCTTTATCCCAGAGCAGTAGGCTGACGTTCTTAAATCCCGGCAGGCGGTAGTTTGGCAGCTCCAGGACAAAGGGAGTGGCCTCGCCTTTAAATAGAGTTCCCTTGGTGATTAGCGCGCCTAAAATGCCGAGAATAATACCGAACAAATACAGCCCGATCATAACAAGCGCCCCCTGTTTGGGGAAGAACACCGATGTAAAAAAGGCATAAATCGGAAGTTTGGCCGAGCAGCTCATAAATGGCGTCAGAAGGATCGTCATTTTTCTGTCACGCTCGGAGGGGAGCGTTCTGGTTGCCATGACGCCTGGAACCGTACATCCGAAACCGATCAGCATCGGTACGATACTTCTGCCGGACAGACCGATTTTTCTCAGAAGTTTATCCATTACAAAGGCGACTCTTGCGATATATCCGCTGTCTTCCATGAGTGAAAGGAAGAAAAACAAGGTTACGATGATGGGCAGGAAGCTCAGCACGCTTCCGACACCGTTAAAAATGCCGTCGATCACCAAAGAATGGAGTGCGTTGTTAACGTGGGCGGCAGACAGTGCAGAGTCTACAAATTCAGAGAGCAAAGTGATACCTGTCTCAAGGAGGCCCTGGAGCCACGCCCCGACGACATTAAAAGTCAGCCAGAATACCAGCCCCATGATGCCGATGAATGCAGGGATGGCTGTATATTTTCCGGTCAGAATCCGATCGATTTTAGCGCTTCTTAAATGCTCTTTGCTTTCGTGCGGTTTTACCACCGTATTTTCACATAAGTCCTGGATAAAGGAGAAACGCATATCTGCAATAGCGGCGGTGCGGTCAAGACCGCCCTCTTTTTCCATCTGACAGATAATATGTTCCAGCATTTCTTTTTCGTTTTCATCCAGATTAAGATTTTCAAGGATCCGTGTATCGCCTTCCGCCAGCTTGCTTGCGGCGAAACGGACAGGAATGCCTGATTTGGCGGCGTGATCTTCGATCAAATGCATGATAGCGTGCAGACATCTGTGGACGGCCCCGCCGTGCTGATCGTTGCTGCAAAAGTCCACCCGCCCCGGACTTTCCTGATATTTTGCTACATGGAGGGCGTGCCCTACCAGCTCGTCAATACCTTCGTTTTTAGCGGCGGAAATGGGAACGACGGGGATACCCAGCATCTCTTCCATTTTATTGATTCGGATGGCGCCGCCGTTTCCACGGACTTCGTCCATCATATTGAGAGCGAGGACCATGGGAATATCCAGCTCCATGAGCTGCATAGTAAGGTAGAGGTTTCTTTCGATATTGGACGCGTCTACAATATTAATAATACCTTTTGGATGTTCATCCAGGAGAAAATCTCTTGTCACCAATTCTTCGCTGGAATAAGGCGACATTGAATAAATTCCGGGAAGATCTGTAATCAGGGTATTACGGCGGCCTTTGATCATGCCGTCCTTGCGGTCCACTGTTACGCCAGGAAAATTGCCCACATGCTGATTTGACCCCGTGAGTTGGTTGAACAGAGTTGTCTTGCCGCAATTCTGGTTGCCTGCAAGGGCGAAGGTGAGGGTAACATCATCCGGAAGCGGGCGCTCCGTAGATTTTTCATGGAACTTTCCGCCCTCTCCAAGACCTGGGTGCGGAATGTGCGGGGCAGGTTCGCGGCTGCCGGAAACAGAAGGAGAATAATCGCGTACATCCTTAATCCCGATTTTCGCGGCGTCCGCAATCCGTAAGGTTAGATCATATCCGTGTATCATAAATTCCATAGGATCCCCAAGGGGAGCATATTTTACCAGCACAATATCAGAACCGGGGATCAATCCCATGTCCAGGAAATGCTGGCGCAGAGCGCCGCCTCCGCCGACAGCGGTGATCGTTGCCTGCTTTCCGATCGGAAGTTCATTTAATGTCATATGTATCAGACTCCTTTCCTATTAACACTCATCGCCGAATAGGCGATTTAAGTTCAGATAGACGATTCGGGTATGCGGTTTTGTTTCGAGGATAGTATAGACTAACTGAATGGCGCTGTCAAGTACGGAAGAAGAGAGAAAAATACATTGACGCGTTATCTATGCATACCATATAATGTAAATATGATGTCAAAGCGCTGAACGCACGGTAGAGATTGATGCAGCGCAGCATCTTTTAATTTTATAAATCTATGATGAAAGAGAGGACCGCATTGTGAAACAGTTTTTTGGAATGAGCCAGCAAGGAAATTTATCGGAAGCGGTTCGAGGATTAAGCAGACCACAATTTATTATGCTGTTTTCTAATGGCGATCAGTTTGAGAAGCATGTGGATGAATTGGAGAAGCTTTATCCCGAAGTCCCCAGCATTGGCTGTATCGGTATGAGCTATGATACGAAAGTAGTTGAGAAGGGCGTCGGCGTCGTCGCATTTTATGACGGCGTCAGTGCGGCGGCGAACGTATTAGAAGAAGTATCTGTGATGCCGGTAAAATATATCGAGCGCCTTGAACAGGACGTAAAGCGCGTAAACGGGGCGCAGAAGGATACGATATGTATTGATTTATGCTCAGGGAACGACGCCTGTGTACTTACCACGATCCATTCTGTGTTAAAACGAAAAAATATTTCTCTGGTGGGCGGAACCGGCGATGCAGGCAAGGTGTCGGCAAACGGCAGGATATATGAGGATGCTGTAGCCTATGCCTTGGTGAGGAACCAGAATGGAAGGATAAAGGCATATAAAGAGAACATTTACCATCAGATGGAAAATTATCGTTTTATCGCGTCGCGGACGGATAAGGCCAATTATGTTATCGGGGCTTTGAATGGATATCCGGCGAGACAGGTATATCAGGATATCCTACATATAACAGAGCAGGAAATCACAACGCAGACATTCAAGAATCCTTTTGGGAAGCTCGATGGGGATGAGATCTGTATTATCTCTATCAAAGAGGTGAAGGGAGATGCCCTGACATGTTTCAGGCAGGTAAACGATTCAGATGTCCTGGTTCTCCTGGAATTAGGCGACTACAGGGCTACTGTAAAGAATACGATCCGCCAGATACAGCAGGATTTCCCCCGGGTATCAGCAGTATTTTCTGTAAATTGTCTGTTTAGATATCTTCTGTTTACCCAGAACCATTACATGAAGGAATATCTAAATGATATGAGCTTATTAGGGGCACATGCAGGCTTCGTAGGATATGGCGAGCACTATAATAATCGGTTTGTGAACCAATCCATGACCTGCGTGGTATTTGAGTAAAGGGGGATTCACAATGTTTTGGAATAGAAAGAAGGAAGACGCAAAAGGAATGCCGGAAGCTTTGAATGATCTGTATCCGGTACTGCACGTAATGGATACCTTGAAGGACTATCACAGAGAGCTTGTGCAGAAGGAAGTCGATTCTCTGGGTGAACTGAGTAATATAGGAAAATCTTTCGGGAAAATATTGACGGAAGCGGAAGATTTCCAGGGGAAGCTGCAGGAATTTGACCAGAATTTTTCGAGTATAGAACAAGTGTCCGGTGAATTTGTGGAGGTCAAGAAAACCATTTCCCAGTCGGTCGAACGTGCACAGAACGGGGTGGAGGAGCTTAAGAACAGTTCGATGCAGGTGGAGACCCATTTTAGCGAGATGGAAAATACGTTTGCAAACCTGCAGCAGGCTGTGGAGAAAATAAAGCAGTGTACCAGCGGTATTGCTTCGATTGCCGAGCAGACGAATTTGCTCGCGCTGAATGCTTCGATTGAAGCGGCCAGGGCCGGGGAGCAAGGTAAAGGCTTCGCAGTAGTGGCGGTAGAAGTAAAAAAGCTTGCGGATGAGATTAAAAATCTGACCGGCGAGGTAGACTCCAGTATCCAGGACGTGGAAGACGGGACGGAACGGCTTAACGGCAGCATCGCGGCATCTCAGGAGGCGCTGGGTAAGAGCTTGTATAAAGTGAATGAAACTTACGACATGTTTGATGAGATCACACATTCGGCCGAGGGAGCTGAGACAGTGCATACGGAGATTTCACGAGTGATTGGGGAGTCAAGTACGGCGCTGCAGTTATTGTGCGGTTTTTTTGAACAACTGCGTAATGGGTATCAGGAAGTCGTGAAGCATATAAACATGGCGCGCAAGCTGGGAACAACAAAAAGCGCCATGTTTGAAGACATCGATAATATGATGGGGCAGATTCCGCCGATCATAAAAGAACATACGTCGAAAAAGAGCTGACCGCATAGAGGAGGCGCTTCCTTCATATATTAAGTCAATGGGACTTATATTAGGATGTGTCGAAATATGTTAAACTATCTATGGGCAGGGATGATCATTGTAGGTGTGATTTTTGCGGCGTTCACCGGGAAGATGCCGGAGATTACCAATGCGGCGCTGGACTCCTCCAAGGAGGCGGTAGCATTATGTATCACTATGATGGGAGTGATGGCGTTTTGGGTGGGAATCATGGAGATCGCAAAGGCTGCAGGGATGATGGAATCGGCTGCGAGAAAGCTTGGACCGTTTATCCATTTTCTGTTTCCGGAACTTCCGAAAGACCATCCGGCAAGAGAACACATTGCGGCAAATATCATTGCGAATGTGCTGGGACTCGGCTGGGCGGCGACTCCGGCAGGGCTTAAGGCGATGGAGGAGCTCGGGAAACTGGAGGAAGACAGGAGATGCGGGCGGCTTCCTGGCCCGGCGAGGATGCGAGGAGCCGCAAGCAATGAGATGTGCACGTTTTTGATTCTGAATATCTCATCTTTGCAGTTAATCCCGGTAAATGTGATCGCTTACCGGAGTCAGTACGGGAGCGTGAACCCGGCGGCGATCGTGGGAGCGGGAATTGCCGCGACGGCGGTAAGTACGGTGGCGGCGATTATATATTGTAAAATGATGGACGGGAAGCGGAGGATATAACATCTTCCGCTTTTGTATTATTCAAGGAGAAACAAAAAGTGTTTTGAAAGTATATTGAGAGAAACTGATTTTTAGGGTATACTATCCCGTTTTCAACACTTGGAGAAAGAAAAGGAGCCGAGAATACCCATAAATAGGGGGATTCCGGCTTCTTTTTCACTTTTGGAATGTTGTACGGAATTTATTTTCCGCATTCTAAGCCTTACCCTCACCGTTTCCCTGCTGTCAGCATCCTGCGGTTCCCCGGCTAAGGCCACTACCATGAACCTCTTAAAGACTGAGGGAACAGTGGACGTCCGGGACGACGAAGGAGAAGAAGTTTCCGTCCTGGAAAATCTGAAGCTTTACAGCGGTTACGGCATGGAGACTTTGA
>CAMNWW010000037.1 GCA_946566415.1 uncultured Lachnospiraceae bacterium
GCGTCGAACCGATCTTCCCAAACGTTACCCTGGCAGTAAACTCAATCCAGGCTGCCTTACGGCACCCAGGAGCTTCTGTTTAGTGCTGCTCCGTTCCCGACCTGACACGGTTCACAGATTCCTGCCGCGTAAGACCCGGATATCAACGCCACATACCAGGGGCAGCTCTGACAAAATAAGCCCTCGGCACAGCATCACCCCTACTATAGCGGATTGTAGGTACAGGGTACCGCTAACACCCCGGCTGCACGAGAATTAATTTTAAACTGTTTTTGGAAAAATGTCAACGGATTACAGCAGTTTTATTACAAAATAGGTACGATTCTGTTACTATTCACAGCTACTCTGCCCACATACGCATTCGTCGCCTCTTCGAGGCTCCAGTTTGGCCCCTTGCGGAGCTAAGACTGCTTATGTGGACAGAGTTCCTGCTTTGCAGGCCTGATATGGATCTACAGACATCCTCTTACATGCAAGCATGACGAGTCTGTCTACAGCTCCATATCGGCTGTGGATAGTAACACGATTCAGTCATAAAGGAGAATAAGATGAAGATCCTGCTTACAGCAGTTAATGCAAAATACATTCATTCCAATCTGGCCGTCCACAGCTTGAAGGCGTACGCCGAGAAGTATACAGGCGGGACAGATATCTCTGTGATGGAATTTACGATCAATCAGCAGACTGACGAGATTCTGCGCAGTATTTATAAAGCAAAGCCGGATATGCTTTGTTTGTCATGCTATATCTGGAATTGGGAATATATCGTGCGCATCGTACGTGAAGTGAGGAAAGTGCTCCCCGACGTGATTTTATGGCTTGGTGGACCAGAAGTGTCCTATGACGGCGTTTCGGTATTGAAATTTCTGCCGGAAGCAGACGGCGTCATGAAAGGAGAAGGGGAGCAGACCTTTGCAGAGCTGACCGCATATTACCAGGGGAGAGGGGAAAAACGTCTTCCAGACATAGCAGGGATTATATATCGGGGAGAGGACGTAACAAAGATATATGAAAATGACTGGAGAGAGGTTATTGACTTAAGCAGCGTGCCTTTTGTATATCATAATATAGAAACATTCCGGCATAAGATTCTATACTACGAATCCAGCCGCGGCTGCCCGTTTTCCTGCAGTTATTGTCTGTCGTCTATTGATAAGTGTCTCCGGTTTCGTGATCTTGCTCTAGTGAAGCAGGAACTTAAGTTTTTTTTAGACCATAATGTGGAACAGGTCAAGTTTGTGGACAGGACGTTTAACTGTAGGCACGGCCATGCCATAGCGATCTGGAAATATATACTGGAACACGACAATGGAATTACCAATTTTCATTTTGAAATATCAGCAGATCTGCTTAATGAAGAGGAATTGGAATTGATGAGCCGGATGCGTCCGGGACTGATTCAGCTTGAGATAGGAGTACAGTCCGTTAATCCAGATACGATACGCGAGATACGCAGAACGATGCGGCTCTCTCGACTGTCGGAAAATGTAAGGAAGATACATTCTTATGGCAACATTCATCAGCACCTGGATTTGATCGCCGGTCTTCCCTACGAGGACTATGAGAGCTTCGGGCGGTCCTTTGACGCCGTCTATGAGCTGCTTCCTGAGCAGCTCCAGCTCGGATTCTTAAAAGTGTTAAAAGGTTCTGATATGGAGAAACAGAAAGAAAAGTATGGACTGCTTCATAAAAGTTTCCCGCCTTATGAAGTACTGTCTACCAAATGGCTGCCTTATGAGGATGTGGTTCGGCTTAAGGAAATCGAAGAAATGGTCGAGGTCTATTATAATAGCAGTCAGTTTTTCTATACCCTGAAATATCTGACGCCGGAGTTTTCAAGTCCGTTCATTTTCTTTGAAAGCCTTGCCGGATATTATCAGAAAAACGAACTCGGGGAAATGAATCATTCCCGTATCTCGCGGTATGAGATACTCCTGAGGTTTGCTCGGGAATGGAACGCGGATCATACAGAGCAGTACCGCCAGCTTTTGACGCTGGATTTTTATCTCCGGGAGAATGCCGCAAGCCGTCCGGGTTTTGCCGGAGAAGACAGGATGCCGAAAGAAGATGCAAGAGAGTTCTATGACAGGGAGGAGACAGAACGGAAATATCTGCGCGGCTATGATGCATATGAGAAGCGTAAGCTTCGTAAAATGACACATATCGAAGAATTTACCTATGATGTGATGGGAGACATGGGGGAAAAGCGGTGCCGTATTTTGTTTGATTATAAGAATCGAAGTCCCTTGGATCATCAGGCGTATACAGTGAAACTTCCATATAATATGAAGAAACAAGATAAACAAAGTTAAGGAAAAGAGTATCTTGCAAAAATGAAGCAAGAAGTATACAATAACTTGTATTGAATCGCCTGTCCGGCGATGAAGTTTATAGGAAAACCCCGCCATATGCATGCGGGGTACCGTAACTCAATCGCCTATTCGGCGATGAAGTTCATAAGAAAACCCCGCCATATGCATGCGGGGTACCGTAACTTAATCGCCTATTCGGCGATGAAGTTCATAAGGTAAGGAGATTATAATATGTTTAATCGAAAGAATTCACAGAGAATCGCAGCGATTATCACTCTCGTGATCATTATCGCTATGATAGCGACAACGGTGCTTCCGTATATTGTATAGGAGAGGAAAATAGAATGCAGAAGCAGAGAAGAAGACCGAGAATGAGTAAAAAAGCAAGAGCAAGACTGCGGCGCAGACGTAGAAATATCATTCTTGGCGGCGGAGCGCTTTTGTGCGCTCTGGCAGTACTCTTGTTTATCTATATATTGAGATATCGGTATGTCCACAGAGTGGACGACAATATGATTTGCGGCAACATTTACATTGGTGAGACAGATGTCTCGGGGATGACGGCGGATCAGGCAAAAAAAGCGATAAAGAAGAAAATGGAGGAATATGGACTTCTGCCGCTTACCATGAAAGCAGGAGAGCATTCTGCAGAAGCGACGTTTCAAGAATTGGGGCTGGATATGAGGGATGTGGACCATCTGACAGATCAGGCAGTCGCTTACGGGAAGAAAGGTTCTGTCTGGAAACGTTATAGTCAGATGAAGGCTTTGGAAAAGGAAAAGCTTGTGATTGACGAGAAGTTCCAGCTTAATGCAGACAAGGCGGCAAAAGTGATTGAGGAGAAGACTGGCCCGCTTAAGACCGGCGCGGTAGATGCTTCGATTGTTCGGTCTGACGAAGGATTTACGATTACGGACGGCGCGGCCGGGGAAAGCGTGGACACTACGGCTTCCATACAGAAGATCGAAACGTATTTGAACGATAAGTGGAATTATAAGGCGGCCTCCGTTGAGATGGTGATAGAGAAGGAAGAGCCGAGGATCACCCGTGCGGACCTGGAAAGCATCCAAGATGAATTAGGTTCTTATTCTACAGACGCAGGATACGGGAGCAGAGTGACGAACTTAAAGCGTGGGGCGGAGCTTTTGAACGGAACGGTTCTGCTTCCAGGGGAAGAACTTTCGGTTTTGGAAAAGACGCTTCCTTATACGGAAGAGAATGGGTATGTGGACGGCGGTGCGTATGCGAACGGTGAGGTCGTCCAGAGTATTGCGGGAGGCATCTGCCAAGTGTCGAGTACGCTTTATAATGCTGTTCTTTACGCGGAGCTTGAAGTGACACAGCGATCGGCTCATTCTATGTCGGTCAGCTATGTGAAACCCTCTAAAGACGCGGCAGTGGCGGAAGGCGTGAAAGATTTCAAATTTAAAAATAATTATAGCGCCCCCATTTTTATCGAGGGATATATTGATGATAACGGTACATTACAGTTTCATATATATGGAAAAGAAACCCGGGATGCAGCGCGTTCTGTAGAGTATGAGAGCGAGGTCTTAGAACAGGTGGAATATACCACGAGATACGTTGAGGATTCAGATAGTGCGATCGGTTCAATGAATGAGAAAGGGACGCCGATCAACGGGAAAACGGCGCGTCTTTGGAAGGTAGTTTATGAGAATGGAAATGAAGTGAGCCGTGAGGTAATCAACAACAGTACATACAATGCTTCAGAGGTCAAAGTGCTGGTAGGCACCCGGTCGGATAATCCACAAGCGTCCAAGTTGGTGCAAGATGCCATCGGGTCGCAGAATGAAGAACAGATATGGGGAGCGATTGGCGAGGCGCAGGCGCTTATTAATAATCCGAATTCCGATGAGAGCGCAGAAAGCAAAGCGGAAAACAATACAGAAAACAACGGTGAAGGGACAGGAGAGGAAGGATAGAACAATGGATCCAGGAAGGGCGTCGCAGACTGTTTACCGGCGGTCGATTTTGAAACAACTTCATAACGACGGACATGCGGCGCTGTTTCCTTTGGGACAGGAAGAGAGCTGCTATGGCATTTCCTGCGAAGAAAAGGAACAGATTCTTTCCAGCTCGGTATCGCTTTTTGGAAATGAAAAGGATTTGTGCGAATTCGCGATTGCACAGGCGGCAAATCATCTGGCGACCAGAGGGGCCAGGGCCCATGGAGTAAGTATACAGATGCTTTTGCCGGACTATGCTTATGAATCCAGGGTAAAAGCAATGTTTCAGTCGGCAGACGCAGCGGCCGCCGCCCATGAGATGGAGATTCTGGAAGCGGACGTACATTTTATTCCAGGGCTTTATACTACGATTGTGCATGTAACCGTACTTGGATGTATAGAGCATGGGAGCGTTCTGCGGCAGAGCCGTATGGCAAATTGGGGGGAGGATATTGTCCTTCTGAAAAAGATCGGTCTGGAGGGCGCGCTTAGGATTAAGAGGGCGAAGGAAGAAAAAATGGCCGCCCGGTTCGCGCCTTTTTTCCTGGAACAGATCGAGGCGCAAAAAGAGCAGATTTTTTCCATGAAAGAAATCAGGGCGGCGGCATCGGCCGACGGCGTATCTGCCTTGCATCAGATCGTGGACGGAGGGATTCTGGCGGCTCTTTGGAATCTTGCCGAGAGCGCAGGGATCGGGCTTACTGTGGATATGAGAAAAATCGCAGTCGGCCAGGAGACGGTCGAAGTGTGTGAAATATTTCATCTCAATCCCTATCAGCTCACCAGCGCGGGAAGCGTGCTTGTGGTGACGAAAAAGGGAGAGGAGTTGGCAGATACGCTGAAACAGGAAGGCGTGCCCGCGGTCGTGATCGGGCATACGGAAAAAGGAAAAGAACGGCTGATTATGAACGGCGCCGAGAAGCGCTGTTTGAACAGGCCTGCGCCGGACGAGTTTATGAATCTTTGGGCGCGGGACCATGCAGATATAGATAGTGGAGGACAAGAATATGGAAAATAAGGAAACGCGCAGGGCGATTTTAAATTATATAGAAAGGAACAGTAAAGCAAATCTGGGCGAACTTGCCATCATGCTGGGAACGGATGAGATAACCATCGCTAATGAGATCGCAGAGATGGAGAAAGAGAAGATTATCTGCGGTTATCACACATTGATCGACTGGGACAAGGCAGGCTCCGATATGATTACGGCCCTGATCGAGGTCAGGGTGACTCCCCAGAGGGACAGAGGATTTGACCGGATAGCAGAACGGATTTATAATTTTCCGGAAGTAACGGCCGTGTATTTGATTTCGGGGGGATATGATTTGATGGTAATCCTAGAGGGGTGGACGCTTAAAGGGGTTTCACAGTTTGTATCTGAGAAATTGTCTCCGATCGAAGCGATTATGTCGACAGCAACGCATTTTATCCTAAAGAAATACAAGGACCATGGAACGATCATGGTGCCGCAGAAAAAAGCAGAAAGGATGTTGGTGACGCCGTAATGAGAAATCCATTGTCAAAAAAGGTTGTAAATCTGGAACCCTCCGGGATCCGCAAATTTTTCGATGTAGTAAATGAGATGAAGGACGCGATTTCTCTTGGCGTAGGCGAGCCTGATTTTGATACGCCATGGAGGATCAGGGAGGAAGGAATCTATACGCTGGAACAAGGACGGACTTTTTACACTTCCAATGCAGGGCTGAAGGAACTGAAGATCGAGATCGCCAAATACACGAAAGAACGGATGAAGGTAGATTATGATCCGGACAAAGAGGTGCTGGTGACGGTGGGCGGAAGCGAAGCCATCGATATTATGTTCCGTGCAATGCTGGACGAGGGGGACGAGGTGCTGATACCGCAGCCCAGTTTCGTGTCCTATCTGCCTTGCGCAGTGATGGCTGACGGCGTCCCTGTGGTGATCCCGCTTAAAAATGAAAATGAATTTAAGCTGACGGCAGAGGAATTGGAAGCGGCGGTCACGCCGAAGTCGAAAATTCTCGTTATGCCCTTCCCCAATAACCCGACCGGGGCGATCATGACAAAGGAGGATCTGCAGCCTATAGTAGACCTGGTTATCCGGCATGACCTGTATGTTCTCTCCGACGAGATCTATGCGGAGCTGAGCTATAAAGGGGACCATGTGTCGATCGCAAGCTTTCCGGGAATGCGGGAGCGGACGATCATGATTAACGGCTTTTCAAAGAGTTTTGCCATGACAGGATGGCGTTTGGGCTATGCGTGCGGACCGGAGGAAATCATAGAGCAGATGACAAAGGTCCATCAGTATGCGATCATGTGCGCGCCGACAAACAGCCAGTACGCGGCGGTGGAGGGACTAAGGAACTGCCGGGGTGAAGTGGCCAAAATGCGGGACGAATACGACAGGAGAAGACGTTTTTTGGTACATGAGTTCAAGAGAATGGGGCTGGAATGTTTTGAACCTTATGGAGCGTTTTATATTTTTCCGAGCATCAGGGAGTTTGGTATGACATCGGAGGAATTTGCAAACCGGCTGTTAGAGGAAGAGAAGGTTGCGGTGGTGCCGGGAACAGCGTTCGGTGCGTGCGGGGAAGGTTTCCTTCGGATATCCTACGCATATTCTCTCGAAGACTTAAAAGAGGCAATCGGGAGACTGGAACGATTCGTTGAGCGGCTGAGAAAATAATACAGGAAAAGAAAAATTATGATCAATATCGTACTTTTCGAGCCGGAGATTCCGGCAAACACAGGGAATATTGGAAGGACCTGCGCGGCGGCAGGCGCCAGGCTCCATCTGATCGGTCCTCTGGGCTTTCGGCTTGATGAAAAAAGCCTGAAGCGGGCAGGCATGGATTATTGGAAGGAGCTGGATGTCGCCGATTATATCGACTATCAGGACTTCCTTGAGAAAAATCCGGGCGTAAGACTCTATATGGCTACCACAAAATCACCAAACCTTTATACAGAAGTAAGATACGAGCCGGATTGTTTTATTATGTTTGGGAAAGAGAGCGCCGGGATTCCGGAAAATATACTGATCCATCATAAAGAAGATACGATTCGGATACCTATGATAGGAGACGCCCGTTCGCTCAATCTCGCAAATTCTGTGGCGGTCGTGCTCTATGAAGCGCTCAGGCAGAATGAGTTTTCGGGCATGAATAGGAAAGGCTGCCTCCATAGGCTTTCCTGGGATGAATAGAAATTGTATCTCATAAAAAACAATACTTTTTTTTATTACTGGACATATTGATTGAAATTGGCTATAATACCTTATAGAGAAATTTTAAGAGAAACGGGGAATCAGTCTATGAGATATAAGCAAAGTGTATACCGTACATTTGCACTTATTTCGCAGGTAGGAATCAGTATACTGGTCCCTGTTTTGTTATGCACGTTTCTCGGCACCTGGCTGGAAGAGAAAACTTCTTTTCCGGCTTTTATCCCATTAGTGATCATTGGCGTGCTCGCAGGGTGCAGAAATGCCTGGTATCTGGTAAGGCACGCGAATGAAGACCCTGAGGATAAGAAGAAGTAGCGCGGGAGGATGGACGAAAGATATGGGGAGCACAGACAATACAGTCTTGAAGGATATGATCGTATTCATGATTCTGTATGGGATTGCTGCACAGATTATTTGTTTGTTCATACCGGGCGACCACCTGAGAATGTCGGTCGGACTTTGGATCGGGGTGGGCGGCGGAATCGGGATGGCGGTCCATATGAAGCGCTCTTTGGATGAAGCGCTGATCCTTGGGGAAGAGGGAGCGAAAAAATATATGCAGAGATCGTATATGGTGAGATACCTGACGGTAGTTGTTGTATTTTTTGCGGCTTCTTATTTTAAAATCGCCAATGTACTGACCCTTGTGGCAGGTATAATGGGACTAAAATTGTCGGCGTATCTTCAGCCGATAATGCATAAACTTTTACAAAAGTTTAAAAAATCTAAGTAAAGGAGGTTAAAAGTGTGGGGAATAGCTTAGGGATACTGGCGGCGAAAGAGCCGGATTTTCAAATCCACGGTCTCATTAAGTTTCAGTTGTTTGGACAAGAGTTATGGCTAACCACCACTCATGTCAGCATCTTGATTATATGTATCCTGCTGCTGATATTTGCGCTGGTTGTCCGTGCTAAGCTAAGTGATGCGGAAGGAAAACCCGGAGTTCTTCAGAATATTGCCGAATTTGCCGTTGAGTCTCTGGACAATATGGTACATGGAAGTATGGGGAAAAATGGGCTCGGCTTCCGGAATTACATCGGGGTTCTGTTCTTGTTTCTGATTGTATCGAATCTTTCAGGCCTGCTGGGTCTTCGGCCGCCGACTGCCGACTACGGCGTGACGCTGCCGCTCGGACTGATCACATTTACTTTGATTCAGTTCAATAATATCAAATACAATAAAGCGGGAGCATTTACAGAGCTGTTCAAACCATTACCGTTCCTGTTCCCGATCAATCTGATCGGAGAGATCGCAGTGCCCTTCTCACTGTCGCTGCGTTTGTTCGGTAATGTTCTATCCGGCACAGTAATCATGGGGCTTTTGTATGGGCTTCTGTACAAAGTCGCTTGGGCATGGCCGGGAATTCTGCACATATACTTTGACCTGTTCTCAGGTTGTATTCAGGCATATGTGTTCTGTATGCTGACAATGGTATTTATAAATGCAAAGATGCCGGAGTCATAGTGAGAATATGCCCATGATAAGACAACGGAAATTTCATGAGGCAGCTTAGAACAAAAACATGAAAAATAAGAAACAGGAGGAAATTTATTATGAATATTTCTAATGAAGGTTTGATTTTAGCGTGTTCAGCAATCGGTGCAGGTCTTGCAATGATCGCAGGTATCGGTCCTGGTGTCGGGCAGGGTATCGCAGCGGGCCACGGCGCTTCCGCAGTAGGAAGAAATCCGGGAGCAAGATCCGACGTTACATCCACCATGCTTTTAGGTCAGGCGGTTGCCGAGACGACAGGTCTTTACAGTTTGGTTATCGCATTGATTCTGTTATTCGCGAACCCGCTTCTTGGAAAACTGTAAAGAGGGGCTTTGCCTTAATAACAAGAGAAAGGAGGCTAAGCCTTGGAGCGTTTGTTTAACTTAGATGCGCAGCTTCTTTTTGACGCTTGTGTCATGGCGGTCAGCATGTTCGTCATGTTTACGCTGCTTTCCTATCTGCTCGTCAATCCGGTAAGAAAGGTTCTGGAAGGACGTAGAAAACGGATCGCCGACGAACAGGAGACGGCAAAGAAAGAAAAAGAAGAAGCCATCGTTTATAAGGAAGAATACGAACAAAAATTAAAAGAGATCGATAAAGAGGCGCAGGAGATCCTGAGCGAGGCGCGTAAGAAAGCAATGAAGAACGAAGCAAATATCATTGCCGAAGCTAAAGAAGAAGCGGCGCGTATTATTGAGCGTGCGAACGTGGAGATTGAGCGGGAGAAGAAGCGCGCCCTGGATGATATGAAGCAGGAAATGATCTCAATAGCGCAGGTGATGGCGGGAAAGGTTGTCACGGCCTCTATCGATACCAGTATTCAGGATAGTCTGATTGACGAGACATTACAAGAAATGGGTGAGCAGACATGGCTAAGCTAGTATCAAAGACTTACGGTGACGCCCTGTTTGAAGTTGCCTTAGAATCCAAGCGTGTGGACGAGATGTATGAGGAGGTACTATCCCTCCGCCAGATTCTGGAAGAGAATGAAGAGCTTCAGAAGATGCTGGATAATCCCAAAGTCATACGCGAGGATAAGGAGAACGTCATTGAGACAGTATTCGGCGGAAGGATCTCAAACGAGATCGTGGAATTGATGAAGCTGATGATCGCCAAAGGGCGTTACAGTAAGATAGAATCGGTATTGGATTATTTCATCGGACAGGTGAAAGAAGAAAAGAAAATCGGGACTGCCTGCGTTACGACAGCCGTTGAGCTAAGCGGCAGGCAGAAGGACGCGGTGCTCAAAAGGCTTCTTGAGACTACCAGATACGAGTCGTTTGAGATGCATTACGATGTGGATGCATCGCTTATAGGCGGCATGGTTGTCAGGATCGGCGACCGGGTGGTGGACTCCAGCATTAAGACGAAGCTGTATGAGTTGACGAAAGACCTGAGGAAAATTCAGGTTTAAAAATATTGTAGAAAGAAGGTGGATTCGCTCTATGAATTTAAGACCAGAAGAGATAAGTTCTGTGATTAAAGAACAGATTCAGAGATATGCGTCTGAGCTGAACGTATCTGATGTCGGAACCGTCATTCAGGTAGCAGACGGTATTGCGCGTGTCCATGGCCTTGAAAATGCAATGCAGGGCGAGCTTTTGGAATTTCCTTCAGAAGTATACGGCATGGTGCTGAACCTGGAGGAAGACAACGTTGGTGCAGTTCTCCTGGGCGATCATAAGAGTATCAACGAGGGAGATACTGTCAAGACAACCGGACGAGTGGTAGAAGTTCCGGTCGGCGATTGCATGTTAGGCCGCGTAGTGAACGCGCTCGGTCAGCCTATCGACGGCAAAGGACCGATCCAGACGGATAAATACCGTCAGATTGAAAGAGTCGCGCCGGGAGTAATTACACGTAAATCCGTAGATACCCCGCTGCAGACAGGTATCAAGGCTATCGACTCCATGATCCCCATCGGACGTGGACAGCGAGAGCTTATTATCGGCGACAGGCAGACTGGAAAGACTGCGATTGCGATTGATACGATCATTAACCAGAAAGGCCAGGGAGTTAAGTGTATTTATGTTGCCATCGGGCAGAAAGCTTCCACAGTCGCAAGTATCGTAAAGACACTGGAGAACTACGGGGCTATGGATTATACGACTGTTGTTTCTGCGGCAGCCAGCGAGCTTGCTCCGCTTCAGTACATTGCGCCTTATTCAGGGTGTGCGATGGGAGAGGAATGGATGGAAAACGGAGACGACGTCTTGATCATTTACGACGATCTGTCAAAGCATGCGACGGCTTACCGTACACTTTCCTTGCTGCTTCGTCGTCCGCCAGGGCGTGAGGCGTATCCGGGAGATGTTTTCTATCTGCACTCAAGACTTCTTGAGAGGGCGGCTCGTCTTTCAGATGAGCTTGGCGGAGGATCGCTTACAGCGCTTCCGGTTATTGAGACGCAGGCCGGCGACGTATCGGCTTATATCCCGACCAACGTGATTTCCATTACGGACGGTCAGATATTCCTGGAGACAGAAATGTTTAACTCAGGATTCCGTCCGGCTATCAACGCAGGTATTTCCGTATCGCGTGTCGGTGGTTCCGCTCAGATCAAGGCGATGAAGAAGATTTCAGGAACGATCCGTATGGATCTTGCTCAATACCGTGAGCTGGCAGCGTTCTCACAGTTTGGTTCCGAGCTTGACGACGATACCAAGGAACGTCTGGCACAAGGCGAACGTGTGCGTGAAGTTCTGAAACAGCCGCAGTATCAGCCTATGCCGGTCGAGTACCAGATTATCATCATCTATGCAGCAGTGAAAAAACTGCTCCTTGACATTAATGTGGCAGATATCCAGCGTTTTGAAAAAGGACTGTTCGAGTATATTGATACAAAATACCCGGAGATCCCGGAATCAATCAGGACAGAAAAGGTAATGCGCGAGGACATCGAAGAAACACTGAAAAAGGCAATCAGCGAGTACAAGAAAGAATTCTAGGAAGAGGTGACAGATCATGGCATCTATGAAAGATATCAAGCGGCGCCGGAATAGTATTCAGAGCACGCAGCAGATCACCAAAGCCATGAAGCTTGTTTCTACCGTTAAACTGCAGAAAGCAAGAAACCGTGCCGAGGATTCAAAAGCGTATTTTAATTGTATGTATGAGACGATGACCTCCCTTCTCGCGAAGGCGGGGGCAGTGAATCATCCTTATGTCAGATCGAACGGAAGCCCGAAAAAAGCGGTCGTTGTCGTTACCTCGAACAGGGGTCTGGCAGGGGGATACAATTCAAATATTGTAAAACTGATTACCGGCAATGAGGAGTTAAAGAAAGAGGATATCCGTATATATGCGGTAGGAGGCAAGGGCGTGGAGCTTTTAGGGCACCGCGGTTATGAAATTACGGCCGATTACTCTGATATCATCGAGGAACCTTGCTACGGGGATGCAAAGACCATAGCGACAAGGCTCCTGGAGGATTTTGAAAAGGGAGAGAACGTAGGCGGCCTGAAAAAAGAGGAGACCACCCGCAAAAAGACCGGTACCAAAACAAAGTGGCGTCCTGACCTTGACGTTTTTACGGACATCGCCGTCAGCCGAGAATATTTTGAGGACGTGCTGAAAAAGCAGGCTATAGTCAACCCGAATATTTCATTTGTTTTCCGTTACCAAAACGAAGCCGGAAAGTTTGAGGAGAACACTTATTTTTACGA
>CAMNWW010000038.1 GCA_946566415.1 uncultured Lachnospiraceae bacterium
GAGGCAGGTAACGCCCGCATTTTGGCAGGCAGTAATATCCGAAAGGGCGTCCCCCACATAATAGAACTCTTCCTTTTGCAAATTATATTTTTCAAGCAACTTCTGTATCGATTCTGCTTTGTTCGGTCTGCTCTCCAAGCCGGTCGCTATATCACAGAACTTGTCCTGCATACCGAATTTTTCCAGCGTAATCTCACAGGCTTTTTTCCCTTTTCCCGTAATAAGCGCGACTCGGATCCCTTTTTCTTTCAACATATCGATTATATCGTTGATTCCTTGATAGGGGGACGGGCATTTTTCATGCATTTCTTCATATATTACATAAAAATCATCCAATGCTTTTTCACTTTGGCTGTTAACTACCGCTTTTATCATCCCCATCTCGTTTAGTCCAAATGTCTGCACGATCTCCTCAACGCTTAATGTATGTCCTGCGTAGGGGGATACCGCCCGCCTAAATGCTTCTAGGCATAAAGGAATCGTGTCGCCGATCGTCCCGTCTAAGTCGAATGCTACCATTTTTATCATTTACACTTTGCCTCCTCAAATTGTTTTCTCCTACCTCACAAGCCGCATTGGCAGTAAGCTTTATTATACAGCATCAGTTCGTTAAAAGGAATAGACCATATAAAAACTTCCAAGTATTCTTTAAAAATGATATTAAAAACTCCTTTGCCCATGCAGAGCAGCGGACATATCGAAATCTGCATGGGCAAATAATATGTCGCCCTCCGTGTCCTTAATCCACCATCAAACTATCCTCAAACTCCATTCCGTAAGTGTCTGCCAGAGTCTCTTTGTATCCTTCATGGAAAAACCCTTCTTCTTCCAACACCTTTATCTCATCGTTCAGCCATTCCAGAAGTTCCTTGTTTCCCTGTGAGACTGCGGGCGCGATGCTGTCCTGGCTACCCAGTGTCGGGATTCCGACCGTATATCCTTCATTTTGCAGGGCAAATGCGATAACCTCCGTATTATCGTTCGCCCACGCCGCGCCGTTCCCATTTTCCAGCGCGTTTTTGGCGGTTGCATAAGAATCGTATTTCTGGAGGCTGATTTGCGGATAGTTCTTGATCAGATATGTCTCTGCGGTCGTCCCGGATATAACAATCATCTCGTCTCCCTTTTTCCAGTCGTCGAGACTTTTGACGACGCTCGCGTCAGGCGAGACAACGCCGAGGGCCACCTGCATATACGGCAGCGCAAAATCAACTTCCTGAGCACGTTCCTCGGTCACTGTAAAATTTGCCAGGATAACGTCCACCTTCCCTGTCTGCAAGTATTCGATCCGGTTCGCGGCCTCCGTGGACACAAAGTTCACCTCAACATCCAAATCCTCTCCAATACGCCTTGCAAAATAAACGTCGTATCCTT
Organism: uncultured Lachnospiraceae bacterium; assembly: GCA_946566415.1. Taxonomy (GTDB): domain Bacteria; phylum Bacillota; class Clostridia; order Lachnospirales; family Lachnospiraceae; genus Allocoprococcus. The sequence continues at coordinate 1,375 of CAMNWW010000038.1, forward strand.
GGTACTTGCCGTTCTCATCCACATAACCAAAAGGATTTTTATCGGAAAACACACCGATATTTATCACTTTGCTCTCCTTGATCTCATCCAGCGTCCGGTAATCTCTATCCTTATCTGCAGAAGAATCCTTTTCCGCCGGGACTTCACAGGCGGCAAATAGCGCCGACATTCCCAAGCTAAACGTCAATATCAAAATCTTTCCCCATTTTTTCATATCGTCCTACTCCTTGTTATAATTTTTTTATGTTATCAAACTGGAATGTGCTTAGAAAACGTCTCGCCCGCTCAGTCTGAGGGTGAGTAAAAAATGTTTCCGGATCGGAATCCTCCATGATTTTCCCCCCGTCGAGAAACAAAATCCTATCGGCCGCAGCCCTGGCGAACCTCATCTCATGGGTCACGATCAGCATCGTCCGCCCCTGCGCGGCAAGAGCGAGCATCACATCCAAAACCTCTCGCACCATCTCGGGATCGAGGGCGGCTGTAACCTCGTCGAACAGGAGGATTTCCGGATGCATACAAAGCGCACGTACAATCGCAACTCTCTGTTTCTGTCCTCCTGAAAGCTCCCTCGGATAGCTGTTTTCTCTTCCTTCCAGCCCTACCCTGTCAAGCCATCCTATTGCTTCCGCCTGAACCTCCGCCAGATTCCTCTTCTGTACTTTTACGGGCGCTAACTGAATATTTCCTAACACTGTCAAATGAGGAAATAGTTCGTAATTCTGAAAAACCATTCCGATTTTTTGGCGCAGAGAGGGAAGTCTCTTGCTTCCATATTCAATTTTTTCATTTCCCAGTTTGATTTCTCCGCCCTGTATCTTTTCCAGGGCATTAATGCATCTGAGAAGTGTACTCTTCCCGCATCCGCTGGGACCGATAACGACGATCACCTCACCTCGGTGTACCGTAAGACTGATATCGTCTAAAACCGTATGGTTTCCAAAGCGTTTTGTCACGTGATCCATTTTTAAAAGAACTTCTCTCACGAATTGCTACCCCCATTTCCTTTCCAGGTACTGTGCGAGCATACTGATAGGCCAGCATGCTATGAAATATAAGAAAAATACCGCCAGATAAACACCAAACGCTGCGTTCGGGCTTGCCGTTCGGTTTGCTTCGATAATCTGCTGCGCAACTTTAAGGATCTCCACCACGCCGATCATCAGAATCAGGCTGGTGGTCTTGATCATCCTTGTCACCAGGTTGACAGAAAGAGGAATCAGCCTCCTTACCGCCTGTGGAATTATGATATACCGATAGAGTTGTGCCTTCCCAAGTCCCAGCGCCTCGCTTGTTTCGTACTGATGGGCAGGAAAGGATATCAAACAGCCGCGAACCAGGTCGCTCATCTCCGCCGTCCCCCAGAGCACAAATACGATGACAGACGCGGTTTCCCCGGTCAAGTCCCATCCAAATGCCCTGGTCGTTCCAAAGTAGAACAGGAACAGCAGCACCATCTGCGGCATAATACGGATGAACTCCAGATAAATACGCATCGCCGCTTTGACAAACGGATTTTTCAAGGTCATTAAAGCTCCTAGCAGGATACCGAGCGGGAAGCTGATGACAACGGAAATTAAACTGATTCTTAAGGCCGCCCAAAGACCTCCGAGAAGCCGCGGCAGATTTTTTCCCTTGAATAGAACGCTAATCCCCAAATCCGGCATAGCGCATCCTCCTCTCTAAAAGGCTCCCCAGAAGAGATATGGGAAGAAGGATTAGAAGATAAAAGACAACCAGCATAAATAGGCTTTCTGTTGTCTTGTAATAAAGTCCGATCAGATCCTTTGCCGTGAACATCAGATCCATCAGGCTGATGGCGCTGAACACACTGGTTTCCTTAAGCAGAAAAATGATGTTTGCCATAAAAGCGGGAACACTGACGGAAACCGCCTGTGGAAGCACTACATAGCACATCGCCTCAAATCGGTTCATCCCCAGGCTCAGCGCGCTCTCTGTCTGCACGGATTCAATACTTTCAAGACCGCTCCTGAAAGTTTCCGACATATAGCTTCCTCCCAGGAAAGCAATCCCTGCCATCCCACATATCCCTGCGTCCGTCGGCACGCCGATTTTAGGAAGCCCGTAATAAAGGAAAAAAAGCTGCACCAGAAGCGGCGTGTTGCGGCTAACTTCAATATAGAAGGACGTTATTTCTCTTAGAACAGGTATCCTTAAATGACGTATGACGGCGCAGATAAGTCCCAGAAGAATTGCTAGAATGATTCCCGCCATCCCTATCTTAACGGTAAGAAGCGCCGCCTTGCCGAAAAGCGGCAGATTTCTGTAGATAAAATTCCAATCCACATGTCTACCTCCTTCTTCTTTATAAGACTCCCTTCTTCATCATATGCTGTATTTTTTATTGGGAAACTCGTATGATATAAATTTGAACTCAGAAATAGGCTGATCATAATGAGCAGACAAAAGCCAAGCGGCTGCTCAGACAGAGCAGCCAACTCACGAAAAGATATTAAGAACTTCCGAAAGCGGAGCGAATGCCGGGTATCCTGCTCTCACAGGGCACGTCCACCTGGCATTTTCCGCATCCATAACGAATCTTCCCCGTAGGTCCGTTCGCCCCTTTACTTCCATTTACATATGCCTCGCATACGACCTGGTCTTTTCCGTTTATCACGCCCTTTTTCGTATCTATCGCATGTGCGGGGCAGTTCTTTTCACATTTCCCGCACATAATACAATACGCGAAAGGACTGCTGTACTTCCTCTCTGTGATAGGGAGGACGGCGTTCGTTATGACGCTTCCGAACCGTCCCGCCATCCCCTTCTCGGTGATAAGCCCTTTGGAAAGGCTGAACGTCCCCAGACCGCATATGTGGGCGGTATGGCGTTCCGACCAATTGGATGCATAGGGCGCGATCATATGAAAACGTGCGTCCGCCGCAGGATAGAGAGCCAGAAAACCTTCCTCTTCCAGCATTTGGCATATGTATGCTCCAAATTGATTCATCATTTCCTGACCTTCGATCCGCGCATGGAGCCACTCATCGGACGCCCTCTTTCCATTCCCCCGGTTAGAGGCTCTGACCCTCTCTGTAAAAGGCAGGAAAAATGACAGCACACTCTTCGCTTCTTTCAGCCAGTCCGCCGGGAGAAAGACATCCGGCCCTACGATACCCGGCGTCTTAAGCTCTGCGAACATCGGATCGTCGGCGGAGGCCGCCCCGAACAAAGGATCGTCATAAATCCGCATTCCGGCAATCTCTTCCCTTGCCGCCTCCTCCTCTGAGATATAATTCCCCGGACATTCCTTCAAAAAAACGGACGCCTCTTCTACAAGTTTCCCATAATCCATACTCATTCTCTCCTTTCCCAAATTCTACTTCCCCGGACATGTTATCTTGTTTTCACTTTCCGGTAAATTTTCCTACAGATAACGTATGCCAGAAACAGATCGAACAAAATAAGAAGCCATCCCAGGAAAGCATTCTTTTTCATGATCTCAAGAGCTATAAAGAATAAAAGAGCAACCACTCCCCCGGCGACAGCCCCGAATATCAACCCGCCGATGATGCGCGCCGCCGTAGGCGATTCCTTACTTATTGCAAGTTCAAAACTCCCTTCAAAAATGAGTTCAAATAATATTTCAAAAATAAGCTCCATTATCTCCATTATCGCCCTCGCCTTTTATCCTTTTCCGCAAATGCTCCAAATACTTTTAGTATGGCTGAACTGTCTGTTATTACTTTTTATTATACCGGAATTTCTGTGTGTTGACTATTCTTTTTAGATGATTTATAATAATCACACTTATTTGGGGGCGTCATGAATCTACTTACAGATGATATCAAAAAAATATATTTTAAATATCTTGCCACTAATTTTGGCAGCACGTTAATCTCTACTATTTACGGTGTTGTGGATACCGCGCTTGTAGGTCAGTACCATGGTCCTTCCGGGCCTGCCGCGCTGGCAGTATTCGCACCTTTCTGGAATATTATCTACAGCTTCGGGCTTCTTGCCGGAATCGGAGGTTCCGTACTGTTCAGCGTCATAAGAGGTGAATCGGACGGCACGGAAGCAAAATCGAATGAATATTTTTCAGCTGCAGTAATATTGGGCTGTATCTTAACCGCCGCCGCGTGGGGCGCTATTCTATTTTTCAACAAACCGCTCCTGCTATTCTTCGGCGCGGACGAAACTCTTCTGGGATTGGCAGAAGCTTATCTTCTGCCAATCAAGTTCACGGTGCCTTTCTTTGTATTCGGCCAGCTTGTTTCCGCTTTTTTGAGAAATGACGGCCGTCCGGGGCTTGCTGCTATTTCTGTCCTGGCGGGCGGAGTCTTCAACATATTCGGAGATTGGTTTTTTATATTTGTCCTGGATATGGGTATCTTCGGCGCCGGGCTTGCGACAGGGATCGGAGCCGTCCTCTCTTTCCTTTTGATGCTCACCCATTTTTTCAGCAAAAAGAATACACTTCATTTTGTGAAGCCGTCTTTTCTTTTTCACAAAACAAAAAAAATACTCGTAACCGGCTTTCCGACCTGTATCATTGACCTTGCGATGGGCGTCCTGATCATCTTGTTCAATCGTCAGATCATGAGATATCTCGGTCCAGACGCCCTGGCTGTTTACGGAATCATCGTGAATATCGGCACGTTCGTACAATGCTGTGCTTACAGTATCGGCCAGGCCGCGCAGCCGATCTTCTCAGTCAACTTCGGCGCCCAAAAGGGCGGACGTATCCGTAGCTGCTTGATGTACGCCCTCTATACAGCCGCTGTTTTTGGGCTGGTATGGACCGGAGTTAGTTTGGCGGCTCCGGAAATGTACGTATATATCTTTATGTCTCCGACCCAGGCTGTCCTGGATATCGCGCCGACGATCATCAGGACCTATAGTCTCTCCTTTTTACTGCTTCCGCTGAATGTGTTTTCCACCTACTATTTTCAAGCCCTGCTAAAACCAAGGCTTTCCTTTTTTATATCAATCGCCCGAGGATTCACCATCAGCGGTATTCTGATCTTTCTGCTTCCGCACATTGCCGGGGCGATGTCCATCTGGTTTGCCATTCCGATCACCGAAATCATTGTCGCATGTTTTGCTGTTTCCGGTATTATAAAATGCACCGAATCTCTGAGCGGCGAATAGATATACCGTCAGATGCAGAACTCACCGCCTATTTTTCAGCATGGCGTAGAAGGTATCCGCCGCCCTGTTCCTTGCTTGTCTTTTATCAGAGATCAGCTTGATTGACCGCCTGGGTATCTCACAGTCAAGGGGAATCTGGATAAGCTTTTTTTCACCCAAAAGCGGAAACGCCAGTCTTTCGGGCAAGAATCCTATTCCAAGATTATTTTGAATTAAAGGAAGCAATAGATTTGAAGTTTCCACTTCCATATCAAGCTCCATATCCGCGCCGTTTCTGATAAAAAAGTCTCTATAAAAATCATAAGTCACCGTTCCTTTCCCCAAACCAATCCAAGGGTATCCGGCAAGTTCAGTTAATCGCTTCTTTTCCTTACCTAACTGTTTATACCGTATCCCTCCCACCAATATCTCATCAAAATCATACACCGTTTCGCATTGAACATTTTCAGGTTCTTTGAAAGGAGAGGTTACCACCGCAAAATCCAGTCTGCCTGAGATAAAATATTTGATAATTTCCGAAGTGTTTTGATTATGTACTTTTATCCGTATTTTAGGATATTCCATTTTGAAGTCATGAAGAAGGTCAAGCAGATAAAGATGCAGCGCTGACTCTGTAGCCCCTATTTCAACCGTCCCCCTGTCCTCTAAAGCCTCTTCGCCTATTTCTTCCTGTGCATTGAACAAATGTCTGCACGCTGCTTCCACGTGATAATATAACTTTTCCCCCTCTTCCGTAAGACGTATCCCTCTTGGCTCCCGTATAAACAGCCTGCATTTTAACTGCGCTTCCAATAGTTTTATGGTTCGTGTCACATTAGGCTGATTGCTCCCCAATGCCGCGGCCGCCCTCGTGATATTCTTATATTTTGCTGCATAATAAAAGATTTTATAGTATTCAAAATTAATATCCATATAATATTCATATGCCTTTCATATTATATATGTATTTTAAATATTGTTCTGATGAGACTATAATATATTTCTGATGAAAAGTAAAGGAAAGGATAATGATTTATGAATAAAGATCTGACTCTTGGAAATCCTCAGAAAGTTTTATGGGCATTCTGCCTTCCTATGTTCGGCAGCATTGTATTTCAGCAGCTATATAATATAGCAGATTCGCTTGTGGCGGGCAAGTTTATCGGAGAAAACGCTCTCGCCGCAGTGGGAAATAGTTACAATATAACACTAATATTTATTGCTTTTGCATTTGGCTGCAATATGGGCTGCTCCATCATTGTATCGCAGCTCTTCGGTGCAAAAGACTACCCTGCCTTAAAATCAGCCGTCTACACCTCCCTGATTGCAAGCGGCATCCTGTGCTTTTTTCTGATGCTCACAGGACAATTATCCTGTAATCTCTTGCTGCGTTTGATGAAGACTCAAACAGAAATCATGGCGGACTCCTCACTATACCTGCGCATTTATATCTGGGGGCTTCCCTTTCTCTTTTTCTATAATATTGCGACAGGCATCTTCTCGGCGCTGGGAGATTCTAGGACTCCGTTTCTATTTCTGGCTGTATCGTCGAGCGCCAATATTTTAGTCGACGTCCTGTTTGTAAAGTCATTCGGGATGGGGATCGCAGGCGTAGCCTGGGCGACCTTTCTCTGCCAAGGCGTTAGCTGTCTGCTATCCATTTCACTGGCGCTTAAACGTTTATCCAAAATTAAAACAGAAAAAAGTATCTCTGTTTTTTCCTGGAATCTCCTCAAGAAGATAGCGGCTGTCGCAATCCCAAGTATTTTACAGCAGTCTTTTATTTCTCTTGGAAATATGATGATCCAGAGCCGTATCAATAGTTTTGGGGTCAGTGTCACTGCTGGATATTCGGCGGCCGTCAAATTGAATAATCTGGTCGTCACTTCATTCACTACGATCGGAAACGGAATTTCCAATTTTACGGCGCAAAACCAGGGCGCCCGTAAATATGACCGTATAAAGGAGGGAACCCGCGCCGGACTGAAATTGGTCTGGTATCTATGTATCCCTTTCTGTCTCCTTTATATCATGGCCGGCAAATATGTGTTACTATTATTTATGAACCATTCCTCCGTCAAAGCGCTTACAACAGGACAAGAGTTCCTATGGGTTCTCTCCCCATTCTACTTTGTTGTATCAACAAAACTGGTTGTCGACGGCGTTCTTCGGGGCGTAAGTGCAATGTACCAATTCATGGCCGCAACCTTCACCGACCTTATTCTGCGTGTAATCCTGGCGTTTTTCTTATCCGATCTGACTGCCTCTTCCATAGGAATCTGGGCTGCCTGGCCCGTAGGCTGGTCTATCGCTGCATGTCTTTCTGTATTTTTCTATAAACGACAATGCAAAAAAGGAAACGGGACGCTTCCATAAGGAAACGCCCCGTATTTTTGTATTGCTATATCTTTTATTCCTCTCCACCGTAAAGTGTGATGAGTTTCTTCAGATATTCGTAACGTTCTTTTGCTTCTGCTTCGTTCTGAGCAAACATAACTTCTGCCTTCTCCGGATTGAATCTTGCCAGAGCGTTGTAGCGAACTTCACCGTTCAGGAACTCTTTGTAGCTTTCCAGCTTCGGCTCTTTGCTGTCAAGCGTGAACTTCGCGCCCTCTGCCGCCGGATTGTAACGGAAGTTGTTCCAGTATCCGCACTCTACAGCCAGAGCTTCCTCTGTCTGAGCCTTGCTCATGCCCTTCTTGATACCATGGTTGATACATGGCGCGTAAGCGATGATAAGCGACGGTCCCGGATAAGCCTCTGCCTCTGCGATCGCCTTCACTGTCTGGTTGAAATCAGCGCCCATAGCGATCTGAGCAACATATACGTATCCGTAGCTCATCGCAATGCTTGCGAGGTCTTTCTTCTTCGTCTCTTTTCCGCCTGCCGCGAACTGTGCGATCGCACCTGTCTTAGTAGCCTTAGAAGACTGTCCTCCTGTGTTGGAGTATACCTCTGTATCAAATACCATGACATTGATATCTCTTCCGCTTGCAAGAACGTGGTCAACGCCGCCGAATCCGATATCATATGCCCATCCGTCGCCGCCGAATACCCACTGTGATTTCTTGCCAAGGAAATCCTTGTTGCTTACAATATCCTTACATACCGGACAATCGCAGCCTTCCAGAGCTGCAACCAGCTTATCTGTAGCCGTGCCGTTCGTCGCGCCGCAGTTAAACGTATCCAGCCATTCCTGGCATGCTGTTTTCACTTCCGCAGACGCTTCTTCTGAAGCCGCCACAGACTCTACCTTTGCTTTCAGGCCGTCCCTTAACGCTCTCTGCGCAAGGAGCATACCATAGCCGAACTCCGCCGCATCCTCAAAAAGTGAGTTAGACCATGCAGGTCCCTGTCCCTTCTCGTTCACAGTGTAAGGAGTGGACGGTGAAGAGTTGCCCCAGATAGAAGAACATCCGGTCGCATTCGCAATATACATTCTATCACCGAAAAGCTGTGTGATCAATTTTGCATACGGAGTCTCGCCGCAGCCTGCGCAAGCCCCTGAGAACTCAAGGAGCGGCTGTTTGAACTGGCTGCCCTTTACTGTATTTTCTTTAAATTTTGCAACAACTTCCGGCTTTACAGGAATCTCCGTACCGAAATCGAAGTAAACCTGTGAGCCTGCGTTCGCCTCCATATTCTCCATAACGAGAGCCTTCTCGCCCTTCTTGCCCGGGCAGACATTCGCGCAGGAGCCGCAGCCTGTACAGTCGTATGCAGAAACCGTCATAGTGAACTTCATTCCAGGCATTCCGATCATATCAATCGTCTGGATGCCTTCCGGAGCCTTAGCCGCTTCCTCTTCCGTAAGCGCTACCGGACGGATAACAGCGTGCGGACATACATATGCGCAGCGGTTACACTGGATACAGTTTTCTGGTTTCCATACCGGGATATCTACTGCGATACCACGTTTCTCGTATGCAGCCGTGCCGGACGGTGTAGAGCCGTCGGCATAGTCTGTAAATGCAGATACCGGCAGAGAATACCCTTCCTGTGCATTGACTTTAGACTGAATATTCTTAACAAAAGCAACAGCGTCTTCTCTTCCGCCTTTGACTTCCGGTGTAAATAATCCTTCGTCCGCACAGCTCTTCCAGCTTTCAGGAACCGTTACCTCAACTACCTGTTTCGCACCTGCGTCGATAGCGTCGTAATTCATCTGTACGATCTTGTCGCCCTTCTTTCCATAGGTTGCCTTTGCAGCCTTCTTCATAAGGTCGATCGCTTCTTCTTCCGGAATGATGTTTGCCAGTTTGAAGAACGCAGACTGAAGGACTGTGTTGATACGTCCGCCAAGACCGATCTCCTTACCAATCTTAATACCGTCGATTGTATAGAACTTAATGCCATGGTTTGCGATAAATGCCTTCACCTGTCCCGGAAGATGCTTCTCAAGCCCTTCCATATCCCATGGACAGTTCAGAAGGAACGTGCCGCCGTCAACAAGTTCCTGTACCATATTGTATTTATTCACATAAGACGGATTGTGGCATGCCACAAAGTTCGCCGTCTTAATCAGATACGTAGACTTGATCGGTTTCTTTCCGAAACGCAGATGAGACATCGTTACACCGCCGGATTTCTTGGAATCATAGTCAAAATACGCCTGCGCGTACATATCTGTGTTGTCGCCGATAATCTTGATAGAGTTCTTGTTCGCTCCAACTGTTCCGTCTGCTCCAAGTCCCCAGAACTTACAGTTAATAGTTCCCTCCGGCGTTGTCACCAAAGGAGCTCCTACTTCAAGAGAAAGTCCTGTCACATCGTCAACAATGCCGATCGTAAATTCTGCCTTTTCTGTATTCTCAAATACAGCTACGATCTGTGCCGGCGTCGTGTCCTTAGAGCCAAGTCCATAACGTCCTGAGAAAATCTTAACGCCGTCAAACTTGCTTCCCTTAAGCGCTGCGACAACATCAAGATAAAGAGGTTCTCCAAGCGCTCCCGGCTCTTTCGTCCTGTCTAATACGTTGATATATTTTACTGTATCCGGAATTGCGTCGATAAGCGCCTGTGCACAGAACGGTCTGTAAAGACGCACCTTCACAACACCGACCTTCTTGCCTGCCGCCATCAGATAGTCGATCGTCTCATCAATGGTGTCGCATACAGATCCCATAGCAACGATCACGTTCTCAGCATCTGCCGCTCCATAATAATTGAACAGTTTATAATCTGTACCTATCTTTGCATTTACCTTGTCCATATATTCCTGTACGATAGCCGGCATTGCATCGTAGTAAGAATTACATGCTTCACGTGCCTGGAAAAAGATATCCGGGTTCTGAGCGGAACCTCTCTGGCATGGATGATTCGGATTCAATGCATTCTTACGAAAAGCAGCGATAGCGTCCTTATCTACCAGTTCTTCCAGATCTTCATAGTCCCAGGTTTCAATCTTTTGGATCTCGTGGGAAGTACGGAAACCATCAAAGAAATTGATAAACGGTATTCTGCCCTTGATCGCCGCACAGTGTGCTACCGGCGTCAAATCCATTACTTCCTGTACGCTGGATTCACAAAGCATTGCACACCCTGTCTGACGGCATGCATAAACGTCAGAGTGATCGCCGAAGATAGATAACGCATGGCTCGCAATTGCACGCGCCGATACATTAAATACACCCGGAAGCTGCTCGCCGGCAATTTTATATAAGTTAGGAATCATAAGAAGTAAGCCCTGAGAAGCTGTGTAGGTCGTTGTCAGCGCACCTGCAGACAGGGAACCGTGTACCGTACCTGCCGCGCCCGCTTCAGACTGCATCTCTGTCACCTGAACAGTCTGTCCAAAAATATTCTTTCTTCCTTGCGTCGCCCACTCATCTGTAGCTTCCGCCATGACAGATGACGGCGTGATTGGGTAAATAGCCGCTACATCCGTATAAGCGTAGGATGCATGTGCGGCTGCATGATTACCATCCATGGTCTTCATTGCTCTTGCCATTTCTTGTTTTCCTCCTTATTATGTCAATGTTTTCACATGTTTTTATTATAGTCCGTCCATTTTAAAAAGTCCAGTAATTCTTATTGTTTTGTTTGTTCCTTTTCGGGTACACATCGCCTATTTAAGGCGCATATCCTTGGGCGCTTT
>CAMNWW010000039.1 GCA_946566415.1 uncultured Lachnospiraceae bacterium
TGAGAAAGCAGAAGAGGATCTGACATACCTTTCTATGCAGAATCCAGAACGAAAAAGAAAACAGGCGCAGATTTACAGTGAAATGGGGAGGATACAGGAAGCATATAAAGAGTATGAGGAACTGCTGTTTGCAGATTACCAGATGATCAGTATGACGGTTTATGGGATGTTCGCGTTGGCTGTCAAAGAGCAGGACATAAAAAAGGCGCATATGCTTGCGGACAAGCAGGAGGAGATCGCACGGTGTTTTGATATGGGAAGATATTGTGAGGTTATGTATAAGCTGGATATTGCAGTTCTTGAGAAGGACGCAGAAACCGTGCTCACACTCATGGAGGAAATGCTTTCAAGCGTAGGAAAGCTTGGGAGCTGGATCAAATCTCCGCTTTATGAGCATATGAAGTTTAAAGAAGCGAACCCGGATTTTCTGGAAAAAATAGAGGAGAATCTACGGAATTGCTTTCGTGATGAAGAAAAGTTTGAGTTCTTAATAGATAATGAAAGATGGAGAAATTTGGTCGGACACTAGTAAAGAGAGATTCGGACAGGAGGGCAATATGAAATACCAACATGAAACTATAGCGGTCCATTATGAGGTCGTCGGGAAAGGGAAGCCTGTCGTCATGCTGCACGGGCTGGGGTGTGATATGGAATTGATGCGGGCGTGTATGGAGCCCATATTTTTAAATAGATCGGGATATCAGAGAATATACATTGATCTTCCCGGCATGGGAGGATCGGAGGCTGTGCGCAGTTACGCGTCCGCTGACAGGATACTGGAGGTGCTGGACGGATTTATCGAACATCTTGTACCCGGTAATTTTTTGATTATGGGAGAGTCTTACGGCGGATATCTGGCAAGAGGGATTCTCAGTAATAATGTAGATAAAGTAGACGGGCTTATGCTGCTCTGCCCAGTCATCGTACCGGGAAGAGAAGGGAGAGTCCTTCCCCCGAAAAACGCTGAGTTTCATGACAAGGCGTTTCTGGATACCCTGGATGCTGCCGAGAGGGAGATGTTCTGCGACTATGCTGTTCTGGCGGACGAGCACATTTACAGGCGGTATAAAAAGGAGGTCGCGATTGAACTGAGTGAGGAAAAGGAAGCGTTTATTTATCAATTAAAAGATCACTATGCATTTTCGTTCGACGTAGATGAAGAGATCAGAAAAAAGCATTTTGAAAGACCTGCCCTGGTCGTGTGCGGCAGACAGGATATCTGCGTGGGGTATGACGACGCAATGAAATTGGTGAAGGATTATCCACGGGGCACGTTCGCCCTGGCCGACGTGGCGGGGCACAATCTACAACTGGAGCAGCCCGCGCTTTTGGAGGCGCTGGTTGAAAACTGGCTGCTCAGAGTAGAAAAATACATTTAAGATGTGTTTGAGGGAGTCTGGCTGCGGTATATCGGGAAGGTTAGTTCTACGGTAAACTGTGCGTCCTTGTTTTTAGTGCGGACGCATCCATTCATGAGTTCCAGCATTTTATGCACGCTTTTTAGTCCGATCTTTGTACTTTCGATACCGGAAGACTCCACTTTTACGGCGTTCTGCAGAGAGACGGACAGGCATGACCCATCCAGGGAGCCGGTGATTATTACCGGCTCTTTTTTGTCGCCGTATTTGATGATGTTAGAAAACAGGTTATTGAAGACTCTTTTCAGCAGAGCTGTGTCTCCCAGAAACTGTGCGGGAACTGCTTTAGGAAGCTTTGCAGATTCCGGGAAGGACAGTTCTACATGGAAACCTGTCAGTTCAAGGAAATCGGCGTTTTCTGCCAGATGAAGATATAGGACGTCGGCAGGAAGAGGCGACAGGCTGGGGAGATCGGCATCCTCGTAAACAAGGGTGTACTCGAAGATACGGTCCGTCATCTCCTTAATCTCGTCCGTCTTATGCAGACAGCGGTCCAGATATTGCTCCTGCATGTCCGTATCCTGCGTTCTTTTGATGATTTCCAGGTATCCTTTCAGGATGGTAAGCGGGGTACGCAGGTCGTGAGAAAGGGCGGCGACCAGGTCCTGGTTGGACTTGCGGCTCTCCTGAGTTTCAAGGAGGCTTGCCTTAAGCGCCTGACGGAGATTGTCCAGTTCACGAAATAGGATGCCGATCTCATCCTGCGGCAGAGTGGGGAGCGGTGTCTCCAGATCTCCGGAAGCCATCTGCAGAATATTCTGTTTCAAAAGGATGACTGATTTCATTTTCCGGTTGATGAAAAATAGGACGATAATAAAAAATAAAATAATACAAAAAGTAAAACAGAAAAAGAAATACGGCGCCACAAAAAAGGTACGGTGCAGAGAAGTGACGGTTACACTGGCGTATCCGTTTTTAAATTCCAGGGAAAAGTGACGTGACTCCTCGCCGTGGCCGTCCGTCCAATAGTAAAGTTCGTTGAAAAAAGAGACGGCGGTCTGAGAATCAGTAAATGAAGGCGATCTCCCGGCGCGGTACATACCGTCCTCTAAGCCGTAGATGTAAATACCAGTATAGTCGTCCATTAGATCGAAAAAAGGCTCCAAAGCCTTAGCGCCGTCCTTATCATCCATGGATTCGGGTATATTATATTTTAATGCTTCTTCGCCGAGATTGATCCAGAAGTTTTCATCAAAAACAGGAAAGATTTCCAGAGAATCCGGAAAGAGATCGCCCATCAGAATCCATACATCCCATTTGTGCAGCCAGAGAAAATGATAGAGTGAAAAGCAGAGTAGCCCGGCTGTAAAGATCAGAAGGAAAAGCTGGGTGCGTATTTTCATAGTTCTTAATTTATCTATAATACTAGTCACAGCGATACCCCTTTCCCCAGATAGTCTTGATTAAAACTGGATTCTTCGGATCTTTCTCGATTTTGCGGCGGAGGTTGCGGATGTGCACCATAATGGTATTATTTGCACCGTAATAGTATGGCTCGTCCCAGACGGCTTCATAGAGCCGCTGCGCGGAGAATATCTGGCGGCGGTTCGTGATCAAAAGTTTCAGCATGGCGTATTCGGTGTCAGTCAGCTCCAAGATCCTTCCATTTTGAAACACCTCCTCCGTATCCGTATGGATTTCAAGCCCATGGTAATGAAGGACGGCTTCAGGACCGGCTGAGACAGGGGTTTCGCTTCCCCGGTAAATATGGTAGCGGCGGATGAGCGCTTTGACCCTTCCGAGAAGTTCAGAGCAGGAAAATGGCTTCGCCAGATAGTCGTCGCCCCCGCTGGAAAAGCCGAGCATCTTATCGCTGTCCTTTGTGCGTGCGCTTAGGAATAGGATCGGCGCGTTGGTGATCCTGCGGATTTCAAGACAGGTCTGGTAACCGTTTAGTCCAGGCATCATAATGTCCAGGATGATCAGGTCTAAAGGAACGTCATGCAGCGCTTTAAGCGCGGCGTTTCCGTCCGCGGCCTGGGTCACCTGATATCCTTCGCTGCTTAAAAGGATCTGTATAATTTCCCGTATTTCAGGGTTGTCGTCCACGACAAGGACATGGAACATATTCGGCGCCATTGTATCCACTGATATCACTCCTCACTGTCTGGTGCAGGCTGCCCGGCGGGGTAATTCGTACTAAAGCTCGTGTTAGTACCTCGCAGTGCCCACTCGCAAGCCTTCGGCTTCCTCGTTCACGGGCGTTCGCCCTATCAAAACAGCGTATGTCAAATCTGCCTGTAAACAGGCGATTTGCCCTCCTCTGTTTTGGCACTGCTCATTGCTTTCGTGATCCACCCCGCAGGGCGGGGTAATTCGTACTAAAGCTCGTGTAATACCTCGCTAAGTACTCATTATTATACCAGAATTTAAGCAATAATCTGCTTTTCTTAAGAAATCTTTAGATTTACTTTTGGTAATACTTAAGATATAGGGGATAAAATGTGGTCAGATGTCAAAACAAAGGCAGCGAAAAGATTATGGATCAGAGGTGTGGCATATGGATAAAATATCAGTAGTTGTCCCGTGTTGGAATGAAGAAGAGGCTCTTCCAATTTATTATAAAGAAATGCGGCGGGTGATGGATAAGATGTCAAATAACGCTGGGGAGGAGTCTTTAGATTTTGAGCTTATTTTTGTGGACGACGGTTCTACAGACGGGACATTAAGAGTGATGAAGGATCTGCATGGTAAAGATGCACGTTGTAAGTATTTTTCGTTTTCCAGGAATTTTGGAAAAGAGGCGGCCATCTATGCGGGGCTGAAAGCTTCGGAGGGAAGCTTTGTGGCGGTCATGGATGTGGATCTGCAGGATCCGCCGTCGCTTTTGCCAAAGATGTATGAGATCTTGAAGAACGAGGATTATGACAGTGTGGCGACCCGGCGGTCTACAAGAAAGGGGGAACCGAAGATACATTAATTATTGTCAGAGAGTTTTTATAAAATAATCAACCGGATTTCTAAAACGGAGATCGTAAGCGGCGCCAGGGATTATCGGCTGATGAACCGGAAAATGGCGGACGCAGTACTTGAGATGAGTGAATATAACCGTTTTTCAAAAGGAATTTTCGGATGGGTGGGCTTCCGTACAAAATGGCTGGAGTTCGAGAATGTGGAGCGTTCGGCCGGGGAAACGAAATGGTCCCTTAAGAAACTGTTCTGCTATTCTATGGAGGGGATCACCGGGTTTTCTGTGGCTCCACTGTCGCTGGCGTCCATTGTGGGAGTTTTTTTCTGCGTACTTTCGTTCCTGTTGATTCTGTTGATCGTAGTCCGGACTCTGATTTGGGGCGATCCGGTTTCAGGCTGGCCGTCAATGGCATGTATTATTTTTATGGTAAGCGGCGTGCAGCTTTTATGTACGGGAATTGTGGGGCAGTATCTGTCCAAGACCTATCTTGAGACAAAGCATCGGCCGATTTTTATATTAAAGGACTCCAGCAATGAGGAGGAGAGCGAGAGTGTTTAAGGGAAAAGGCAGGGGAAAAACGTATGTATTTTTAGGAATTCTTACACTTGCTGCCTGCTGGTTTTTTGCGGGGCGGTATGGGATATTCGGCGCAAAGGTAGACTGGATCAGTCAGCACAGCGTACTGCCGGATTATTTCCGAAGGCAGTTCTATGAAACGGGAAATTTGATTCCAGAGTTTGCGGGAAATTTGGGCGGAGGGCAGAATATTTATCATTTTTCCTATTATGGGTTGTATAATCCGATCATTTTGTTTTCCTATCTCCTGCCTTTTGTGAAAATGAGCGATTACCTTATGGCGGTCAGCGGGATCGGGCTCTGGGCCTCCGTCAGCCTTCTTTATCACTGGCTTGTGAAAAAAGGATTTTCTCAGGACGTCGCCCTGCCTGTATCGATATTGTTCCTGCTTGCAGGTCCGATGGTCTTTCAGTCCTGCCATCAGATAATGTTCGTCAACTATATGCCTTTTCTGTGTCTTTCGTTTATCGGTGTGGACAGGCATTTTGAAAAGGGAAAATCAGGGCTTTACGCTGTCAGTGTATTCCTGATGATTATGACAAGCTTTTATTTCAGTATCGGGGGAATGCTTGCCCTTGTGCTGTACGGACTTTCGCAGTATATCGAACTGCGGGAGAGAGGAGCGGCACGCGTAGGAATAATTAGGAGCGGATTTTCTTTTCTTCTTCCGATGATAAGCGCAGTGTTTATGAGCGGGATCCTCCTGGCGCCTACGGCATACGCGATTTTGGGAAAACGCGGGAGCGCAGAGTCTATGGATATGTGGAAGCTTCTGATACCGAAATTTTCCATCTGGGAACTGGCGCACAGCGCATATGGGATCGGGCTTACTACAGGCATTATCACAGTTTTGATCGCCGGCCTTGCTTTCCGGAAATGGCATGAGAAGGCGCTTTACTGCGGATGTATTATTTTTTTGACCGTGCCTGTTTTTTCATGGCTTCTTAACGGGGGGCTGTATATACGGAATAAGGTGTGGATTCCGTTTTTACCGTTGCTCTGCTATTTGACGGCGGTTTATTTAAAAAAACAGAAAAATAGGGAGATTTCCCTTCGGGTAAATGCCGCCGCATTTTTGCTTACCTTTTTGTGGCTGTTTTTTGCGCATTATTTTGGCGGAGAAATGGCGGGAAAGCCCCAGGAGTGGTATCTGGTTTTGGCTGAAAGTATTGTGCTTGCGGTTTGTTTTGGCATATTTTGGCGGTGCAGGAAGCTGGCGTTTTTAACACTGCCTTCGATCCTCTGCCTGATTTTATGCGGAAATTATTTTCTTGGCGCAAAAGACGGGCTCATAGAGCAGGAGACGTATGCGCGCATAACGGATTCCGGGGTAGGTGAAGCGATCTCCAGGGTTCTGGATGATGAGCCTGGATTCTGGCGTCTGGAACAGGGCGGAAGGGAAAGTGAAAAAGCAGCGGACTTAAACCGTATCTGGGATATGCGTCAGTGGATATCTTCCGTATATTCTTCCGCCTACAATGCGGATTACCAGGATTTTCGGAAGGAGGTCTTCGGCGTGGAAGAGCCGTTCCGAAACGATCTGATGCAGGCGGCGTCGGATAATCCGTTATACCAGAAGTTGATGGGTGTGAAATATATCGTAAGGAACAAGAAGGATAAAGAGAAATCAGATTTGGCCGGGTATGAACTGTACCTCGAAGAAGGGGATCTGCAAGTCTATAAGAGTGAAAACACAGCTCCCGTCGCTTATGTTACAGATAAGGTGATCCGCGAGGAGGATTATGACCAACTGGAATTTCCGTATAATCAGGCCGCATTTGCCAGATATGCGGTTGTAAAGAATAAAAAAAGTCAGAAAAGCCAGTGGGAGGACAAGGTGAACTCCCTGGTATCGCCGGCTGAAATTTCCCTTCCGGAGACGGAGGAGGAAGAGTTAGGCATCCGGCGTCCGGCGGACGGAACGTATCATGTAAGCGCAAAGAAGAATACAAGCGTGAGGTGCCCGGTTTCAGGCAGAGGGGGACTTCTTTTTCTGCAGATGCATATAGAAAACAAGAAACCGAACCGGGACGCGGCGGTGTGGGTAAACGGCACACGGAACAAAATCAGTGCGAAAAACCATCTGTATTATAATGGGAATACGACATTTACATATGCGGTTTCATTGGAAGCAGACGCAGGAAATGTCGAGCTGACGTTTGGAGAAGGCGAGTATATCCTTTCCGATATAGAGTGTTTCCGGGGAGAGGAGGAGATCCTGGAAGATACGGACGAATTGTATCAGTCGCTCTTTGAGCCGGATTGGGAGGAGACGAAAGGCAATCGAATACAGGGAAAGATTCAGGTGGAAAATACAGGGTATTTCATCACTTCGATACCATATGACCCGAATTTTGAGGTTCGTATTGACGGAAAACAGACGGCAGGGGAGAGGGTAAATAAGGCGTTCCTCGGATTCGCGGTCGGCGAGGGCAAGCATCAGGTGGAGATCATCTACCACGCGCCGGGGCTGGGGATAGGAAAATTCTTGTCGTGCGTGGGCGTGCTTATGCTGCTGGGGATTGCCTGGGCGGAAAGCATCTCCAACCGTACAGTTGAATCTTCCAAGGAACCATCCAACCGATTCATCCATTCGCAAAAATCGTGCTGACTCACCCTTACGTCTGCTATCGCATTTATTCCTTTGACTAAGACCGCACGGTGTCGGTAACACCGGGCGGTTTTCGCTATAAGCCGGAGTTCATTTTAATTTGTTGGCGACTTGTTCTTAATCCCAGTCAATATCCTGTTCTCTGGTGAATTCGTGACATTCTGGGTCATGTTTTATTGCGTTAAGCATTTGGAGGTCTATTTCATCTGGCATTTCTTCTTCTATATCCTCCCATGACGGAGAGAATTTCTTTTCTATTAATTTCCAAAAAAACTCTGCATCTGCATCATTCATAACTGTAACAGCTCCAATGATTCTCTCTTTTATAGTAGTCATGTCATACCTCCTTGTAAATTTGCCCTCTATTATCAATTCGTTCTATATACAATATATTTCCGTTTCTGTCGAAAATAACCCTATAATCTCCAATCCTTGATTTTACTGGAAATCTTAATTTTTTCTCCGAAAATAAAAATGGAAGCAAAGGGGCTCGAACCCTTGACCTCCCGCTAGTCAGGCGAGCGCTCATCCCAGCTGAGCTATGCTTCCATGCTCCTACTATAACACAGATTTGATAAAATGAAAAGAGAAAAAAATAGAGAAAAATAGCCCAACTGAAGAGTAATTACAACTGAATATCGAGAAAAGACAGCGAAAAATCTGCTATCTTTTGCGGAAAAACATATTGCAGTCAAAATTTGCATATGCTATAGTGCCAGTAGGCAAAAGTTATAGCGTTCCAATATGAACGAAGAAACGAATCCCCGAACTGTAGTAGCGCACAGTCCGGGGATTCTTCTTTTATACTGGCAAAGAACAAAAATAGGGCAATAAAAAGCCGCAAACCCTTGATTTTGCTGTGAAATCCTTGATTTGCGGCTTTTTCGGCCAATGGAAGCAACGGGGCTCGAACCCGTGGCCTCTCGCGTGTGAGGCGAACGCTCATCCCAGCTGAGCTATGCTTCCGTCTAAAATAGAGCAGACACATCTTATGACGAACTATGTCCGTGGGCGTCTGCAGGGTGATAAGGAATCCTCCCGCTTCGTGGATCCCTCCTTACCACAAGACATGGAGTATACGGGATTCGAACCCGTGGCCTCAACAATGCGAATGTTGCGCGCTCCCAACTGCGCTAATACCCCAAGCGACTTCTATTATAGCACCTTCTGCACAAAAAGAAAAGAGAATAATTAAAAAAAATATATTCGTTCACGCATATATCACATTTTTTTGGTAAAATTGGGATTGAGATGGTAAAAGCGGGCGTTGTACCGGCAGGAAGGAGCAGGTAAGGAATGGAGAAATTAAAGATTCTGGTGGTGGACGATGAGAGCAGGATGCGCAAGCTGGTCGGGGATTTCCTGCAAAGAGAGGGATTTGCAGTGCTGGAAGCAGGGGACGGTATTGAAGCGATGGATATTTTTTACGAGGAGAAGAATATCGCTTTGGTTATCCTTGATGTAATGATGCCGCGGATGGACGGCTGGCAGACCTGCCGGGAGATACGCAAAGAATCGAAAATTCCGATCATCATGCTCACGGCGAGGGGCGACGAGCGTGACGAACTTCAGGGATTCGAGCTGGGAGTAGACGAATATATATCCAAGCCGTTCAGTCCGAAAATCCTGGTGGCGAGGGTGGAGGCGATCCTGCGCCGGACGAACGCGCTGGCGTCGGAGGATATGCTCCGTGCGGACGGGATTGAGCTTGACAAAGCGGCCCATATCGTTAAGATAGACGGGAAAACGGTTGACTTAAGCTATAAAGAATTTGAACTTCTTGCCTATTTTATGGAAAATCAGGGTATTGCTCTATCACGGGAGAAGATATTGAACCATGTGTGGAATTATGACTATTTCGGGGATGCACGGACGATTGATACGCATGTCAAAAAGCTGCGGAGCAAGCTTAAGGATAAGGGGGACGATATCAAAACGATCTGGGGCATGGGTTATAAATTCGAGGCGAAGCTATGAAATATTCGATCAAACGCCAGATGATGCTGGTCTTTGCCGGGCTGGTAGTTTCAATGATGCTTGTTTTTCTGGTGATAAACGGCAGATTTTTGGAGCGGTATTATATCTCTGACCGGCAGTCAGAGTTTATAAAAATATATTCTATGTTGAAAGCAGGCGTTGATAGCTGCAGTATGTATGAGGGGACGTTTGACAGTGAACTGGCGAGGCTGTCGGAGAAGAACAATATATCGATTGTGCTGATCGACCAGGAGTATAATACGGTCTATACGAATGTACGGGACAGGGAGTCGATGGTGAATCAGCTATGGGGCTATTTGTTCAATCAGAATAACCGCGAGATTCTGAAATCAACGGAAGACTATGATATTAATAAGTCGACAGATCCAAGAAATCATACCGAATATATTGAGATGTGGGGGCAGTTTAAAAACGGCAGCATTTTCCTTATGAGAAGCCCTCTGGAGGGCATCCGCGAAGCGGTGGACTTATTTAATCGGTTTATCAGCTGGGTAGGCATGGCGGTTATTGCCCTCAGTATCTTTTTGGCATGGTATTTTTCAAAAAGGCTGACGGATCCCTTAAAGGAACTGGCGGCCCTTTCGCAAAAGATGGCTGAGTTGGACTTTGACGCCAGATATACAAGCGGGGGGAGCAACGAGATCGGGGTGCTGGGACAAAGTTTCAACCAGATGTCTGAGAAGCTGGAACAGACGATTTCTGATCTTAAAAAGGCGAATTATAAGCTGCAGAAGGATATTGAACAAAAAGAACATATAGAGAGCATGCGCAAGGAGTTCTTGGGGAATGTGTCGCATGAGCTAAAGACTCCTATCGCTCTTATCCAGGGATATGCGGAAGGGCTGAAAGAAGGTGTGAACGACGATCCAGAGAGCAGGGAGTTCTATTGTGACGTTATCATGGATGAAGCCGGCAAGATGAATCGGATGGTAAAGAATCTTTTGACACTGAACCAGCTGGAGTTCGGGGAGGATGACGTACAGTTCGGGCGTTTCGACGTGACAATGCTGATCCGGGGCGTGCTGCAGAGTATGGAGATTCTGATTTCTCAGAAGGGCGCGAAGATCATTTTCCGCGAGGATGAGGCGGTCGCCGTGTGGGCGGACGAATATAAGGTGGAGCAGGTGGTCCGTAATTATGTAAGTAACGCCTTGAATCATGTGGATGGGGAAAGGGTTATTGAGATCAAGATCATAAAAAAGGAGGATGAAGCCAGGATCAGTGTTTTCAATACCGGAAAACCAATTCCGGAAGAGGATATTGAGCGTATCTGGGATAAGTTTTACAAGGTAGATAAAGCCAGGACGCGGGAATACGGCGGAAATGGTATCGGGCTTTCTATTGTAAAGGCGATTATGGATTCGTTCCATAAAGAATATGGAGTCTGTAATTATGATAATGGTGTGGAGTTCTGGTTTAATCTGGACTTGAAATAGACTGCTCGGAGGGGAAATCATTTAAGGAAATGATGTGCTGGATAAGGCGTCAGGCTTTAATGCCTGCGGCTTATCCAGCTTTTTTCATCATATAGGAAACTTCGTTTTCTATATAATGAAAACCCTCCGGGAGGATGCGCGCTCGCACGAAGATGTAATATGCCGCAGGCGGCCGCGCTCAGCGCGAGAATGTGCAAAAGCACATTCTTTGTTTTTTTACAGCAATTTTAATTCATGCCGCTTGTTTGTGCAGCAAGTGCATCAGGCACATTTTTGCAGCAACTTATGTCGATGTCACACATTGTACGTCATGGACAAATTCAATAAAATGACGGTATCAGTAGATGGATCAAATGTTCATTTTATCTGAATGTTCCATACCCGGGAGGAAGCAATACAAAACATAAGGATGCGGAGGAAAAGTTAATGAAAGAAAAAATGTCGTTACAACATATGGTATTCATCGTTTTCATGGCGATAGGGTGGGTTGGAATCCTGAACACAGGATGGCTGTTTACGTCCTACTACTCTCTGGCACAGGAGGCGCTCAGTGTAAGCGACGCGGCGATGGGGATCCTGGTAAGTATCACGGAAGGCATGGGAATCTGGGGCTATCTTGTCAGCGGTCCGATCGCCGACTGGCTGAAACCGAAGAGGAGTATGGATATCGGTACGGTTCTCATGATCGTAGGAGCTGCGCTTCTCGTTGCGCTTCCGAGTGGGAGAATGGCATTTATATCGTGCATCATCATGGTATCCAGCGGAATGGTGTTCTATGCAACGGCTGCTTTAAACCTGGTAGGTATTTTTGGACCTGCGGCGGCGCATGGGCGTGCTCTTGGGTATTTCTACGCTCTGCAAGGGCTGATCATGCTGGTGGAAGGGACGATTGTTTCCAGAATGATCGCTTCTTATTCGGCAACCTTTAGTTTGAACGTTCTTTTGGCTGTAAGCTGTGTGCAACTGGTAGTTGGTCAGGCTGGGCTTCGGCTTTTTGAGAAGGACGAGACGTTCCCGAAACGACTTACAAAGGTGGAAATTGCTGCAGTTAAAGAAACAAAAACGAAAAATCCAGGCGGGTTTAGCGTCGCCATGGTCGGAAAGGTGCTCTCCAGCCCGAGAGTATGGCTTTTGTTTTTGGTGGGAGCGTGTACGAACTGTACAGCGATTCTGATTACGTATACCCAGCCGCTTTTGCAGACGCAGTTTGGCGTATCCACAGAGAATGTCACTCTCATTTCTACATGGACGAACCAGGCGACTCTTTTGATATTGTCAGTATTCACGGGAACCCTTGTGGATAAAATCGGTTCGGCGGCGAAAGTAATTTTGATAAGCCTGGGATGCCTGTTCATTGGATGCGCCATGGTGCTTGCAGTGCCCTGGCAGTCAAGATTTGTGTTTGTT